>CACJED010000001.1 GCA_902592285.1 uncultured Pelagibacteraceae bacterium
ACTATGAGAGATATTGTAAATTTTCATGATAAATTATTATTGCCAATAATAGTTGCTATAAGTGTTTTTGTTTTATTTTTGATGGCTTACGCTTGTATTAAATTTAGAGCATCTAGAAATCCAAATCCTTCAAAAAGAACACACAATGTTGCAGTTGAAGTTCTTTGGACATTAATTCCATGTTTAATTTTAATTGTTATAGCAGTTCCTTCATTTAAGATTTTATATAAACAAGACACTATCCCAAAAGCTGATTTGACTATTAAAGCAATTGGCTACCAGTGGTATTGGGGATATGAATATCCAGATGAAAATTTAATTTTTGAGTCATATATGGTTGAAGAAAAAGATTTAAAACCTGATCAACCAAGATTACTTGCAGTTGATAATGAAGTTGTTGTTCCAGTTGGAAAAGTTGTTAAGGTTTTAATAACTGCCAATGATGTTTTACATGCATGGGCATTACCATCTTTCGGTGTAAAAAGAGATGCAGTTCCAGGACGAATAAATGAGACATGGTTCAAAGCAGAAAAGGTTGGTACTTATTATGGTCAATGTTCAGAACTTTGTGGAATTAAACATGCATTTATGCCAATAGCTGTAAAAGTTGTAACTGAAGAAGAATATCAAGAATGGTTATCTGAGGCACGAGTAAAATTTGCAAAAGAAGAAATTGAAAATGATAAACTTAAATTAGCGAGTAAATAAAATGTATACACAAACAGCATCACACGACGATCATCACACACCAACAGGTTGGAAACGTTGGGCATATTCCACAAACCATAAAGATATTGGGACAATGTATTTGATTTTTGCGATTGTTGCTGGGGTAATTGGTACAGCATTCTCAGTTTTAATGAGAATGGAATTAATGCATCCGGGAGATGGTATATTAGGTGGAAATTACCACTTATATAATGTGCTAGTGACAGGGCATGGTTTGATTATGATCTTTTTCATGGTTATGCCAGCTATGATAGGTGGTTTTGGTAATTGGTTTGTACCGATTATGATAGGGGCACCTGATATGGCATTTCCACGAATGAACAATATTTCTTTTTGGTTATTGCCAGTTTCGTTAACATTATTGATACTTTCAATTTTTGCTGATGGCCCTCCTGGTGCACAGGGAGTGGGAGGAGGTTGGACTATATATCCACCTCTATCTTCCAAAGCTGGACAGCCTGGTCCTGCAATGGATTTAGCAATTTTAAGTTTACATTTGGCTGGGGCTTCTTCGATTTTAGGTGCTGTGAATTTTATAACAACAATTTTAAATATGAGAACACCAGGTATGACCTTACATAAAATGCCTTTATTTGCTTGGTCGATATTAGTGACAGCATTTTTATTATTGCTTTCTTTACCAGTATTAGCAGGAGCAATCACAATGTTGTTAACAGATAGAAATTTCGGAACAGCTTTCTTTGAGGCTCAAACAGGTGGAGATCCAGTTTTATTTCAACATTTGTTTTGGTTTTTTGGTCATCCAGAAGTTTATATTTTAATTCTTCCAGGTTTTGGAATGATTAGTCATATAGTTTCAACATTTTCAAAAAAACCAGTTTTTGGTTATTTAGGTATGGCTTATGCAATGGTTGCCATAGGAGTTGTTGGTTTCGTTGTTTGGGCACATCATATGTATACGGTAGGTCTTGGTACCGATACTAAAGCATATTTTTTAGCTGCTACAATGATAATTGCAGTACCCACAGGTATAAAAATATTTTCTTGGATTGCAACAATGTGGGGAGGCTCAATATCATTTAAAACTCCGATGATGTGGGCTTTAGGATTTATTTTTATGTTTACAGTTGGAGGTGTAACTGGCGTTGTTTTAGCTAATGCTGGAGTAGACACTGCAATGCACGACACATATTATGTCGTTGCACATTTTCATTACGTTTTATCCTTAGGAGCAGTTTTTGCAATCTTTGCAGGCTTTTATTACTGGTTTTCTAAAATGTCAGGATATGAGTATTCTGAATGGATGGGTCAGTTACATTTCTGGTTAACTTTTATTGGTGTTAATTTAATTTTCTTTCCTCAACATTTTTTGGGTTTAGCTGGTATGCCTAGAAGATATGCTGATTATCCAGATGCTTTCGCGGGTTGGAATTATATATCTTCAATTGGTTCTTATGTAGCTGTTGCTGGATTAGTTGTATTTTTTATTAATCTTATTTATGCTTTTGCAAAAAAGAAAATGGCAGCCCAAAATCCTTGGGGAGAGGGAGCAACAACATTAGAATGGACTGTGCCATCTCCACCAAATTTCCATACTTTTGAAGAATTACCGAAGTTTGTTGATGATCAAGAAACAGGAAAATCGCACAGCTAAAAAAAAAGCTAAAAACATTGATGGATAATTCAAAATTAAAGAAAAGAAGCTTATCTCAAGAGGATTTATTTAATTTTTCTGAATTATTTAAACTAATGAAACCAAGAGTGATGTCATTAGTAATTTTTACTTGTGCTGTGGGCTTGTTGACGGCCCCAAACATTGTCTCAACAAAAGAAGCCATAATTGGAATTTTATTAGTCTCTTTGGGGGCAGGCGCAGCTGGTGCGTTAAATATGTGGTATGAATCTGATCTTGATGCATTGATGACTAGAACCTGTTTAAGACCAATACCCACTGGAAAGGTAAATAGAAATCAAGCTCTTATTTTTGGTGTTACATTATCAATCATCTCGGTTGTTTTTTTAGATTATTTTACAAATAGACTTTCAGCATCAATATTGCTTTTAACTATTCTGTTTTATGTTTTTGTTTATACAATTTGGTTAAAAAGAAGAACACCGCAAAATATTGTAATAGGTGGAGCGGCAGGTGCATTTCCTCCAGTAATTGGATGGACAATAGCCACAGGATCTTTATCGGTTGAACCTTTAGCTTTTTTCTTAATTATTTTTTTTTGGACACCATCTCATTTTTGGGCTTTAAGTTTGTACAAGTCTGATGATTATAAAAAAGCCAATATACCAATGCTTCCACTAACAAATGGAGTTGAAAGTACAAAATTAAATATATTTATTTATTCTTTATTAATGTTACCAGTTATAATTTTTCCATATTTAATAAACTTTGTTGGACCAACTTTTTTAATTCCTTCATTATTATTAACTTTATATTACAATTATTTATGTTATGAACTATACAATTATAAAAGGAATAAGTTTAATTCAAAAAAAGCTAAATCTATATTTGGATATTCAATACTTTATTTATTTTTAGTTTTTGTGCTTTTTTTAATAGATAAAATTTTATGATATCTCCTGATAAAAAAACAAAAAGAAAAAATTTTTTTACAGCGATAGCGATAATCGCTTTTATGATTTTTTTATTTTTTTTTACTTTATATAACACTGGTGTCTTTGATAGGTCTATATGATTGAAAAAAAAAAGCTGACCCCTTTATTATTAGGTGGAATTTTTATTTTGATGTTAGGCCTATCCTACGCAGCAGTACCTTTATATGATTTATTTTGTAGAGTAACTGGCTTTGGAGGAACAACTCAAGTATCTAGCAATGCTCCAAAAATAGTATTAGATAAAGTAGTAAGTGTAAGATTTGATACTAATGTTAATAACTTACCATGGGACTTTAAGGCTAAATTAAATGTCATAGATGTAAAAGTTGGTGAGGTAAATAAAATAGAGTTTGAGGTAACAAATTACAGCGATGAACCCACAGCAGGAGTGGCGAGTTTTAACGTTTCACCTTCAAGTTTCGGTAAATATTATAGTAAATTAGGTTGTTTTTGTTTTGAAAAACAAGAATTAAAAGCTGGAGAAAAAGCCACATATGTAATGACCTTTTATTTAGATCCTGAAATGGTGAATGACCCAACTGTAAAAAATTTAGAAGATGTAACTATGTCGTATACTTTTTTCTCGACAGATTACTATAAACAATCATAATCCAAAAAAATGTCAGCAGAAAAAAAACATGATTATCACTTAGTAGATCCAAGTCCTTGGCCTATATACGTTTCTTTCTCATGTTTGGTTTTGGCGTTGGGTGCAGTTTATTATATGCACTCAGATATATCATGGGGCATGTATCTTGGATTTGCTTTGTTGATTTATGGAGCTTATATGTGGTTTAGAGACGTGGTAATAGAAGCTGAGCATCAAGGACATCATACTCCAGTAGTACAAATACATCATCGTTATGGAATGACTTTATTTATTGCATCAGAGGTGATGTTTTTTGTTGCATGGTTTTGGGCTTATTTTGATGTAAGTCTCTTTCCAAATGAATTTGTTGGAAATGTTTGGCCACCCAAGGATATTGAAACATTTGATCCTTGGGATATTCCATTAATAAACACATTAGTATTATTGCTATCAGGAACAACTGTTACTTGGTCTCATCACGCACTTTTAGAAGGTGATAGAAAAAGTTTTATTCAAGGTTTAGTTTTAACTGTAATATTAGGAGTTTGTTTTACTGCACTTCAGGCTTACGAGTATCATCATGCAACTTTCTCATTTTCTGATCATATATATGGCTCAGTATTTTATATGGCTACAGGATTTCATGGATTTCATGTAATTGTAGGTACAATATTTTTAGCTGTATGTTTGTGGAGAGGAAAATTAGGTCACTTTAATAAAGATCATCATTTTGGTTTTGAAGCAGCTGCTTGGTATTGGCACTTTGTTGATGTGGTATGGTTATTTTTATTTGCTGCAATATATATTTGGGGAAGTTAATTTTTTGCCTCTTGAAAAATAAGTTTTTATTTTCAGTTTTTGTTTTTTCGTTCATATTGATTTTTATATCTTTAGGTTTATGGCAGATAATTCGCTTAGAATGGAAAAACGATTTAATTTTAGAAATTGAAAACTCAATAAAGAAACCTCCTATTAAATTAGCTAATTCGAATAAAAAAAATTATTTGAGAATTAAAACTTCTGGTAATATTGATTTTAATAAGCAAATTTATCTCTACAATTTAAACGATGAGGGAATACCGGGTTTTGAAGTTATTAATCCTATTTTGATTAATAATGAAAATTTTTTAATAAATAGAGGATGGATACCATTTGAAAAAAAAGGGTTAGAACAGATAAATCTAATTGATGAAAACAACATTATAGGAACTTTAAAATTACAAGGAAGAAAAAATATTTTTAAACCTGATAATGATATTAAAGAAAATTATTGGTTTAGCTTAAATAGAGAAGATATTTTAAAGTTTACAGGAAAAAAATTTTCTAAATATATAATCTATTTGGATGGAAATTATCAATTTCCCAAACCAAAAAAAATTACTGCAAATATTTCTAATAATCATAAAAAATACGCTATTACTTGGTTTTCATTAGCGATTTCAATTCTTATGCTATATTTATATTTTAGAAAAAAGAATTTTTAAATGGACTACGTAAGTACTAGAAACAACTCAGAAAGCCTAAAATTTAAGGATATTTTTATTAAAGGTTTAGCAGATGATGGAGGTTTATTTCTCCCTAAATCACTTCATAAATACAATCAAAGTGATTTACTTGAGTTTAAAAAACTTGAATACAACGAACTAGCTAAAAAAATTATCTATCCTTTTATTGGCGATTTTATGAGTGAAAATGATTTGAGTAGAATTATCGATAAGTCTTATTCTGTTTTTAGAAAAAAAAATGTAGTCAATTTAGTCGAAATTGGTGATCGATCTATACTAGAATTATTTCATGGACCCACATTAGCTTTTAAAGATATTGCCATGCAACTTTTAGGTAATTTTTATGATTATTATCTTAATAATGAAAATGAAAAAATAAACATAGTTGTAGCTACTTCAGGTGATACGGGAGCTGCAGCTATTGATGCTATTAAAGGTAAAAAGAATGTTAATATTTTTGTTCTGCATCCTAATAATCGAATTTCGCCTATTCAAAGAAGATTAATGACAACAGGTAAAGATAATAATGTTTTTAATATTGCTATAGAGGGAAATTTTGATGATTGTCAAAATTTAGTGAAAGCAATGTTTGCCGATAAAACGTTTTCAAGTGATATAAAAATGTCAGGTGTCAATTCAATTAACTGGGCAAGAATTATTGCCCAATGTGTATATTATTTTTATTGCTTCTCTTTAATTGAAGATAATAAAGCACCTGTAAACTTTTCAGTTCCTACTGGAAATTTTGGCGATGTATACGCAGGCTATCTGGCTAAAAAAATTGGACTACCAATTAATAAATTTATTGTTGCAACAAATCAAAATGATATTTTATATAGAGCAATTACAAAGGGTGATTATCATGTTGAAGATGTTCTAGAAACTATTTCGCCAAGTATGGACATCCAAATAGCTAGTAACTTTGAAAGACTTATTTATGACTTAAATGATCAAAACGATTTAAGAACAGCTGATGTAATGAAAAATATAAAAGAAAAAGGAAAATATGAAATTAATAAAGAAAATTTAGATAAAATTAATTTAAATTTTTTATCATCAAGATTGGATGAAAATGAAGTTTTAAATGTAATCAAAACTATTTATCAAAAATTTGATATTGTATTAGACCCTCATAGCGCAATAGGTTATGGTGCTTTTGATAAAGTAAATATTAAAGGGAATAATATCGTATTAGCGACAGCACATCCGTGTAAGTTTCCAGAGGCAATTGAAAAAGCAATTAATTTAAAAGTAGAATTACCAAAAGAAATAGCATTTGTTTTGAATGAAAAGGAAAATTATGATATTGTTGAAAATAATTTAAATTCGATCAAGCAACATATTAAAGAAAGAGTGTAATGAAGTTGAAAGAAAATGAAAATATACCAGATTCAAAAGTTTTTATTCTGGAAAATGGCAAGGCTGCAAAAAAAGATATAGTAGATTTTTTAAAAGATAAAAAGGTAATAATATTTGGTTTACCAGGAGCTTATACTTCAGTTTGTTCTGCTAAACATTTACCAGGTTATATTAATTTATATGAAAAATTTAAGAACAAAGGAATTGATTCTATAATTTGTATTTCAGTAAATGATCCATTCGTAATGAATGCTTGGGGTAAGGAAAATAATGTTGGTGAAAAAATTGAAATGATTGGAGATCCTTACTTAAATTTTACCAAAGCTATTGGTGCTGAAGTAGATAAAGGTGAAAAAGGGCTTGGTATTAGATCTAACAGGTACACTATGTTGGTTGACAATTTGAAAGTAATTAAACTACAAGAGGAAAAAGATACAGGTACTTGTGAAATGTCTTCAGCAGAAAATTTTTTTGAATTAATCTAAATTAGCCGCCTTTTTAGCCATTAAATCAACTTCTTCGTTAATTGGATCGCCAGAATGAGCTTTAACCCAATTCCATTTAATATTGAGTGATTGGTTGAGATTATGGAGCTCAAGCCATAAATCTTTGTTTTTCACATCTTCTTTTTTTGAAGTTTTCCAACTATTTTTTATCCAAGTATTGATCCACTCAGTTATTCCCAATTTTACATACTGAGAGTCGGTATAAATCTCAATTTCTTTGTTTATACCTATCTCTTTTAAAGCATTAATAGGAGCCATTAACTCCATTCTATTATTTGTTGTATCTTTTTCATTACCACTGATTTTTTTAACATTGCCATTATCATTGATGATTGCTGCCCAACCTCCATTACCAGGATTTTCCAAACAAGATCCATCAGTATAAATTTTAATCATTATTTTAAATAATCTTTATAAGTCTTTAAATTGTTGTGTATCACAAGTTTTTGATAATATTCCCTAGGATCTTTTATTTTAATGAGTGCTGTCTTGGGGGTATTTGTATAATCATATAGTCTTGTTAGAAAATATCTCATAGCAGCGCCACGGCATAAGATATTCAAAAATTTCTTCTCTTTATTTGAGATCTTTTTAATACTTTCATAGCCATTTATTAAATTTCTTATTTTCTTTTTATTTATTTCAAATTTTGAATTTTTCTTTTCAAAACACAAAGCATTAACACATATAGCAATTTCATACATAAAGTAATCATTAGCTGCAAAGTAAAAATCAATTAAACCAGATAATTTGTTGTTTTGAAAAAAAATATTATCTATAAATAAATCTCCATGAATTATTCCACTAGGTAATTTTCTGGGCCATTTTTTTTTGATATCTTTATAATTTTTTTTAAGGAATTTTTCTATGTTAGAAAACTTTTTTGTTTTAAACTTAATACTGTTTAATAAAGGATTAAGACTATTAATACTCATAGAGTTTTTTCTAAAAAGATTCATTTTTTTTGTAGATAAATGCATTTCAGCAATAGTTTTTCCAATATCATAACAATTTTTTAAATTAAGCGATTTTTTATCTTTTCCTTTAAGGAAAGATACAACACAGGCAGTTTTATTTCTAATTTTAAGTAAATAAGAACCATCTTTATTTTTAAGAGGTTTTGGACAATTTATTTTTGAATCATTTAATTGATCCATTAATTTCATAAAAAAAGGTATCTCTTTTTTAAAAACTCGCTTTTCAAAAATTGTTAGTATAAATTTTTGATGTTTTGATATTAATAAATAATTTGTATTTTCAATTCCTTGTTTAATACCTTTAAAATTGACAATTTTTTCAATTTGAAATTTTTCATTAATATGAGAGATATCTTTTTTATTTATCTTTGTATAAACAGCCATTTTAATTTAATTTTTTCGGAACTTTGAAAACCACGTCTTCTTTAATTATTTCTACTTCATTTATAGTTACAGTAAATCTATTTTTTAATTCACTTATAAAATTATTAACTAAAACTTCAGGAGCTGAAGCACCAGAAGAAATACCTATCGTATTTGAGTTTTCGATCAGATCAAATGGAATTTCACTTTGTGAATGAATCAACAGTGTATTAGAGCACCCAGATTTCTTAGCTACTTCTACCAGTCTCACTGAATTAGAAGAGTTTCTACTGCCTATCACAAAAAATAAATCACATTTTTTTGCAATATTCTTAACAGCCATTTGTCTATTTGTTGTGGCATAACAAATATCTTCTTTTAAAGGTTCTCTTATATTTGGAAATCTATCTTTCAAAATTTGAATTATATCTTTAGTATCATCAACAGATAATGTTGTTTGTGTGACATAAGAAATTTTTTTGTGATTTTGAGTTTTATATTTTTTTGCCTCATCTTCATTTTGAACTAAATCAATAGATCCTTTTGGCAATTGGCCCATGGTACCAATTACTTCAGGATGATTTTGATGTCCTATTAAAATTAAATGGTATCCAGCTTTATTGAGATTTTCAGCTTCTCTATGTACTTTTGATACTAATGGGCATGTAGCATCAATGTATGTCATATTATATTTCTTTGCATCTTCAGGTATTTTTTTTGGAACACCGTGAGCTGAAAAAATAACTGGTCTAGTTTTATCATCTATTTCTTCAAGCTCTTCTACAAAGATAGCTCCTTTATTTTTCAAATCATCAACTACATATTTATTGTGAACTATTTCATGCCGAACATAAACAGGAGCACCATATTTTTGAATTGATTTTTCAACAATTTCTATAGCTCTTTCAACTCCTGCACAAAAACCTCTTGGAGCAGAAAGTAATATTTTTAATTCTTTATTTTTCATTTTTTTCAATCAAGTATTCAAGCAATATATGTGGAAAGGTTAAAGACGCCAAACCTATAAATATAATTTTAAGAATTGAACTGTCAAAATTATAATTATTATTGACCATATAAAGACCAATTAAACAAATAATAGCAGTAAGAATTGTCAAGGGTAAAGCTTTTTGAATAAAAATTTTTAATCCATTAACGAGTTTATCTTTATCTAATTCAGATATTAAGGAAATACTGTGCCTTATTGAATGTAAAAAGCAGAAATAAATTGTAAAAGCTACTAAAGGAGAAAAATAGTAATTTATTATGAGGATTGAAAAATAATCTAAAAAAATTGTGAATTTTTTAATTTCAAAATTTTTTGCAAATAACAATATACTTGATAAAGTTGAAAGGATAATACAGTAAAACAAAATTTTATTGGTTTCTAAAAAATTTAAAAATTGATAGAAAATTTCATTATCAATTAACAATAATTTAAATATTGATATTGTTTCATCAAAATTAAAATACATTGGTGCAAAAATTATTAATGAACCTTTAAAGAAAAATAATAATCGATAAAAATATGAATTTTCAATTATTAAGAATTGAGTATCCTCTTTACCAAAATGATATGAAGCTACAATTAAAAAAATTATCAGAGAAATAGACGGTAGGATTATCCAAAAAAATATTACACTCAGAGAGATTAAAATGTATGATAAATAAAAAATTCCAAAGTTATTAATTCCATAAATTTGAAAAAGTTTTTTTCCTTTAAGATTATCGAGTGATCCATGCGAAACACCAATAGATAAAATTAAAAATAAACAAATTAATGGAGAAATTACAATATAAGAAATTTTAAATGTTATTATAGAACAAACATTACAAAATAAAAAAAAGATAAAAGAATGTTTTAAATTTATTTTTTTAATCTGACTATTCATTTCTTCATACGGCTAATAAAACAAAGCTTTAATAAAAGTTGTCTTTGGCATTTTTAGAATTATAGATAAATCCTCCAAAAAATTACTTTTATTAGATAAAAATTTTATAACAGTCTTTGGCGAGCTCTTAAACATTTTGAAGAAAATTTCAGGCATCATCTCAGGATTTTGATCTAAAACTCCTAAAAAAATATTATCTAAGAATTGATATTTTTTGTCTATCTCAAATTTTTTAGCATTTGAAATATTTTCAATATTTTTACATATATATTTACTGTGTTCCTGAATATTAAGAAAAGTATAACCCGTGCTTAATCTGGTCATACCTCCAGCAGTTCCAATATTTATTTTGTTTTTTTGTTTTTCATATGTTGGGTAGAATAAAGGTATTGCACCTTCCTCTTTATACATGATTTTGTAATTTTTTAATTTTAAATTATTTTCGATATAATTTTTTATTTGACTATCGTAATCTTTTTGTAAACTGTCATTCATCCTTGATAGCCAAGTAGTTTCAACTAAAGCTGTATTTTTAGAGTAGGGAAGTGTGTAAAAAAAATGAACACTTTCTCTTTGATCACAGTCAAAATCCATAAGATTAAAGATTTCATCATCAAAAAAATTGTTTTGACATTCAATTTCCACCCCACAAAAATGTTGCCAAAGGTTACGATGATCTTTTTTAATCGATGGAACACTATTAAAAACAAAAGAATTTTTTGAATTAATTTCACTTATATCTTTAAAGAAAGAAATATTTTTGTTTTCTTTTAATTTATTATTAATTTTTTTATAAAATAAGCCACTATCAACACTTTGATATGGATAACTTACACATTCTAAATGATTAGTTTTTTTTGGAATATTTATTGTAAAATTTTTCCAACTTTTCTTAACACAATCATCAAAATTATGAGTTGATACTTTCCAAAAAGACCAAGTTTTATCTTTTTTATATTCTTTTCTTGGTTCTATAATAGCTAAAGTTTTATCTTTTAACTTTTTATTTATTTCAAGTTCATATGCAAGCGATAAGCCTGCACAACCACCACCAATGATAATATAATCAAATTCTTTCATCTAAATTTACTTCTTCATTTATTGAACTATGATCATGTTGTATTTGATCTTCTTTTTTATAACTGAATGATAGTTTAATTAAGTCAAAAATTGAAAGAAAAGTCTCTAAAATTTTTTCTGTGTTTGAGACATATACCTTTCCTGAATTTTGATAATTTTGCAAATTTTTTTTACTCAAAATTTTATGTCCTATTTTTCTATAAATCCTTCTAGCAACCAAAATAGAAAAACGAAAACTTATAGGTATTTCTTTAATAGAATAAAATGAACTTTTATAAAAAGCATCAGCAAGATAAATAGTTGATGATATTTCTTCAAAATTTTCATTTATATAAAAACGATTATTTTTTGAATCTTCAATTACATCTCTTGATATATTAGTAAGCTGCATTGCAATGCCGAGGTCGATAGCTGACTTTAGTGAACTTTTTTTATTTACTTTCAAAATTTTTGCCATCATCAACCCAACAGTCCCAGCCACTCTGTAAGAATAAATCAACAATTCTTTCTTTGAATTTAATTTAACTTTGTCTTTAATATCTGATTTAATTCCAAATAATAAATCTTGAACAATTTTTAAAGATATCTTGAACTCTTCAATTAAATCCCACATATTTTTGACGATAGGATCATTCAATCTTTTTTGATTAAAATCATTTTCAAACTGCTCAAATTTTTTTTTTTTATTTTCTATTTCACCTTCATCGTCTGCAATATTATCTGCAACTCTGCAAAAATCATATAAAGCTGAACACTTTTCTAATGTTTCTCTGGGTAAAAAAAAACCCGCCCAACTAAATGATTTAGCGTAAACAGATAAGTAACTTTTATTGGACATTATAAAATTTTATCTATTATTTTCGCAGAAGAAAGCACTCCTGGTACACCAGCTCCTGGATGAGTACCGGCTCCTACAAAATAAAGTCCATCATATATTTCTGATTTGTTGTGAAATCTAAAATAAGCAGATTGGGAGAATTTAGGCTGAATTGAAAAACCTGAACCATATTTAGTATTTAAATCTTTTTCAAAGTAATCTGGTGTTAGATAAAAATCTTCAACTATATTTTCTCTAAGATTTGGCATTAAATCTTTTTCCATTTTATCAATTACTAAATTTTTCATTTTTTCTCCTTCATCAGACCAATTGATTTTTGACTGGTTATTTGGTACTGGAACCAAAACATAAAAACAATCTTGATTTGGAGGAGCCATAGATTTGTCAGTGGCAGATGGTCTGTGAAGGTAATAACTTATATCATTATTTAGTTTTTTATTTTCAAATATATCATCAAGATGTTCTTTGTATTTATTGCCAAATTTTATCGTATGATGCTCTATATCATTAAAAGTTTTTTTTGTTCCAAAATAGTAAACGAATAATCCCATAGAATATTCCATTCTATTTTTTTTCCATTTAAACATTAGTGAATTATCATTGTTACCATTAAACATTTTTTCATAAACAGCAGGAGGATCTGCATTACATATAATATTGTTAGCTTCTATGATAGATTCATCATCTAATTGAACACCAGTTACCTTTTTTGTATTGGAAATAATTTTTGTTATTTCATGACCTTTTATTATTTCTATACCAACCTCATTCATTAGTTTCTCAAAACCTTTTATAATATTACCAGTTCCGCCCATCGAATAATGTATTCCCCACTTTTTTTCTAAATATAAAATTAATCCATAAATAGAAGTTGTTGTAAAAGGATTGCCTCCAACTAAAAGTGGATGCATACTCAAGATTCTTCTTAGTTTTTCGTTTTTTATATAAGATGAAACTAATGAATAAACTGATTTGTAACTTTTAAGTTTTAAAAGTGCTGGCAGTTGTTTAATCATAATTGATGGTTTATCAAAAGGCACAGCTGCAAGCTCGGTAAAGCCTTTATCAAAAATTTTTTTTGTAAAATTAACTAATTTTTCATAGCCCTCGACATCATCTTTATTTATTTCTTCAATTTGTTTTTTCATATCAGTTTCATCACCTGAGTAATTAAATTTTGAGCTGTCCTCAAAGACAAATTGATACCAAATTTTGAGTGGAGAAAGTTCAATATAATCTTTTGGATTTTTTTTAAACAATTCAAATAATTCGTTGATCAAATAGGGTGCAGTAATCACTGTAGGACCACCATCGTAGGTAAAACCATTTTTTTTAAATACTCTTGCTCTACCTCCTAGATCAGAGTGTTTTTCAATTAAAGTTACCTTATGGCCTTTAGCCTTTAAACGAAGAGCGGCAGCTATGCCCCCAAAACCTGAGCCTATTACAACAGAATTCATTTTAATAATTTATAGTTTTTTAAAATAATTGTAAGAGAATTATGAATTAATTTTTTTCAACTCTTCTTTAGTTTCATCTAAATTTTTTTGAAATAGTGTTTCAAGCTTAGATTTATCAATAGACGTGGTTATTATTTTTTTTACTGAATCCATAGCAATTTTTATTGAGGCATCTCTAATTTCTTTAATTGCATTATCTTTCATTTGATTAATTTTATTTTCAGCTAAGTTTTTTTTTAAATCAGAAGATTTATGAAATTTATCATTAAGGTCAATAATGAGTTTATCACTATCTTTTTTTGCTTGATTTAAAATTTCATTTTTTACACTTTCCGCAGTATCAAGTTTTTTTTGAGCATTTTCTAATAAAGTTTTTGCCTCTGTTCTTAGTTTCTCACTTTCATCAATTTCATTTTTTATATCTAAGATAAGTTTATTTAAGATATCATTTATTTTTTGTGGTACTTTTAAATATACTAAGCCTCCAAAAAAAATTACAAATGAAATTGCTACCCAAAATGTTGAATCAATTACCATAATATTTATCTCCATTCCTCTTAGATAAATCGTCAACTATTGCAGATATACTGCTGTTATTAATTTCTGCACCAATTAATTTTTTAGTTATTTCTGAAGCAGTTTCAATTGCTATCTTATTAATTTTTGCAGGAGCATCCTTTCTTAGCTGGTTGATCTCACTTTCCGCTTTTTTAATTTCCTCGTCAATTTGCTTATCTAAAACTTCTTTTTTAGCATTAATATCTTTTAATGCTTTTTCTCTAGCTTCATTAAAAATATTTTTTGCATCACTTTTACCTTTGTAAATAATTTCTTCATATTCTTTAGATTTGGCCTCGCTCTCTTTTCTTTGTTTGTCCGCTGCCTCAATATTATCTGAAATTTGTAATTTTCTTGATTCTAAATTAGCACTAATTTTTGGTAATATTAATTTTGATAAAATTATATACAAAATACCAAAAGTTATAGTCAACCAAAAAATTTGTGAAACCCAAAATTCAGGATTTAATTGAGGCATACCTCCACTCTCAGCAGCAAAAACTTTTTTTATAAAAAAATAAAAAAAAAATGACTGATAAGTAACTTTTTTAATCATTCAAATCTAAAAAGCAAAAAGAATAATTAATGCAACTACCAATCCAAAAAGACCAGTAGCTTCTGCAAGTGCAAACCCTAATAGTAAGTTTGGAAACTGTTTTTGTGCAGCAGATGGATTTCGCATCGCACCTGATAAATAATTTCCAAAAATTATTCCAATACCAACACCGGCACCTGCTAGAGCGATTGCTGCTAATCCTGCACCGATCATTTTTGCTGCTTCTAATTCCATTATATCCTCCTTTATAAGTTAATGGTGTAAATTTAATGCATCATTTAAATAGATGCAGGTTAAGATCGCAAAAACATATGCTTGAAGAAAAGCAACTAATATCTCCAAACCTGTTAAGGCAACCGAAAAACTTAGTGGAAGCCATCCACCAACTACTCCAAGGCTAATAACAAAACCTCCGAACACTTTCATCATAGTGTGACCGGCCATCATATTTGCGAATAATCTAACTGACAAGCTTATAGGTCTGCTTAAATATGAAATTATTTCAATTATAACTATTAATGGGAGCAGAACTGTTGGCACTCCGCTAGGCACAAATAATTTTAGATATCCAAACCCATGTTTAATAAAACCAATTATTGTAACGCCTATAAAAATAAATGCAGCCAACATAAAAGTTACTATGATGTGACTAGTGACTGTAAAAGTGTAAGGAATCATCCCAAACATATTGCAGAATAAAACAAACATAAATAGAGAAAATATAAAAGCAAAATATGGTCTAGCTTTTGATCCTGCGGTATCACTTATCATTTTTGATACAAAAGTGTAACTTAGCTCAGCTAAGAGTTGAAGCTTTGTAGGCAAAAGAGAATTTTTTTTTGATCCTAAATTAAAAATTATCATTATTGCAATTGAACTTACAACCATAAATAAGCTTGCATTAGTAAATGAGATATCAAATGCACCTATCTTTATTTCAGGTCCAATTCGATATACCTCGAATTGTGTCATTGGATTTGCTGCCATATAAAAAATCTATTTCTGCATATTTTTTGCTGACTTGATTACATTAATTATCCCTGCAATTACGCCAACAAAAAAAAATATTATAATTAACCATGGCTTAGTACCAAAGGTCTTGTCTAAAATAAACCCAATAATTGTCCCTACAGCTACTGCAGATACTAATTCTGTACTTAGTTTAAAAGCAGCGCCAATAGAGGAAGAATTTTGATTATTCTCCCTCAAATTCTTTTTTGAGAGCTTTTTTTTTGCAATCTCCAAGCGAGTTTTAAACTGATCTTTATTCATTAAATTTTAAGCAACCATATTTTCGGCTTTTTGAAGGTCCACAGCTACGAGCTGGCTTATTCCTTTTTCTGGCATAGTTACACCGTAAAGTCTATCCATTTTTGACATAGTTAAAGCATGGTGAGTTACAATTATAAATTTTGTACTTGTAATTTTTGTTAGTTCCTCCAAAAGGCTACAAAATCTTGTTACGTTTGCATCATCTAGTGGCGCATCAACCTCGTCTAAAACACAAATAGGTGATGGGTTTGTTAAGAATACTGCAAATATCAATGATAGTGCAGTTAAGGCTTGTTCACCCCCAGATAGTAAAGTAATTGATTGCAATCGTTTTCCTGGTGGACTAACTAACATCTCTAATCCTGCTTCAAGAGGATCATCGGAGTCAACCAATTCTAATTTTGCATTACCACCATTAAATAATTTTGTATAAACTTCATTAAATTTTCTATTAACTTTCTCAAAGGCCTCAATTAATCTTTCTCTTCCCTTTTGATTTAATTCATCAATACTTTCTTTAAGTTTGATTATAGCTGTGACTAAATCTGATCTATCTTGCTCCATTTTTTTAATTTCGATTTCGTATTTATTTGTCTCTTCATCAGCTTTTAAATTTACAGATCCAAGTTTCTCTCTTTCTTGTTTTTTTTTATCTAGTCGATCTTCTTGGTCTATATGATTAGGTAACTCCTCTAAACCATTTAAATTTGAGTTTTCTAAAATATTATCTTCATTTAAATTAAGTTCAGAATTCACTCTATCAAGCAAGTCTGATTTTCTTTTAGTCAAACCCTCAATAGTAGCCCCAGAGCTTGCTTTCCTTTCTCTAATCTGAATGGATTGTTCCTGA
Organism: uncultured Pelagibacteraceae bacterium; assembly: GCA_902592285.1. Lineage (GTDB taxonomy): Bacteria > Pseudomonadota > Alphaproteobacteria > Pelagibacterales > Pelagibacteraceae > Pelagibacter. The sequence goes on from CACJED010000001.1 coordinate 17,124, forward strand.
ACTTTATTTAATTCATTTCTTAATTTTTCAATTTTATCGTCAGTATCACTGATAATTCTTTCATTGTCATTTTTTTCTTCCTCAGAAATTCTTAATCCTTCGGTGATTTGACCTTTTTTTTCAGCTTGTAATTTTGGTTGATTATCTAATTTATCTAATTGTGTAATTAATTTACCCTTTCTTTCCGATAGTTCATTAACCATCTTTTCTGAATTTGATAATAAATTTTTCCAACTTTCTATTTCTTTATCTATAATCTTAATTCTTTCATTTCTTTTGATAGATTCTTTCTTAATATTTTCATTTTTACTAAAACTGTTTGCATATTCTTCGATGAGTGTATTACAATTATTTAATACATATATTGCTTCCTGATTTTTTTGAGAATTAATAAGGTCTTTAATTTTTTCTATTTCAAGTTTTAACTTCTCTTTAGAGGAATTAAGATCATCGTTTGATTGTTTTTCTGACTCATAATATTTGGAATCTATTTCTATCAGTTCATTTTTTTCTTCTTTAAGTCTTTTTTCATTTGAATTAGCATCAATTATTATTCCTTTTTCTCTTGAAATATCTTCTTCTAGAGTTTTAAGAGAATCTTTGATAGATTTTAATTCATCTTGAATTCTAGTATTTTCATCATCTATGCTCTGTAGTTCTAAATTTAATCTTTGAATTTTAGATAAATTTTCAATATTTTTTTCTCTCAATGGATTTACTTTTTCAATTTCTATTTTAATTTGTTTTTCAAATTCATTTATTTTTTGATTAAATCCCTCAACTTCATCTCCTGCCTCTGAATTAATTTCATTTTCAATTCTAATTTCTTTGTCTATTTCAATTAATCTTAAATAATAAAGTCCAGCTTCAATTTTTTTTATTTCTTCAGAAATAAGTTTGTATCTTGTTGCTTCTTCCGCTTGTTTTTGAAGGTTAGCTAATTGTTTCTCTTGCTGTCTTCTTAATTCATCTGCTCTTTTTAAGTTATTTTCAGCAGCACTTAATCGTAATTCTGCTTCATGTCTTCTTACATGTAATCCAGAAATTCCTGCAGCTTCCTCTAAAATAGCACGTCGATCAGTTGGTTTAGCAGTCACTAATGCTCCAATACGCCCTTGGCTTATTATAGATGGGGAGTGAGCTCCAGTTGATAAATCAGCAAAAAACATTTGAGCATCCCTCGCTCTTACTTCTTTGTCATTTATGTAAAATTTAGATCCTTTATCTTTCTCTATTTTTCTTCTAACATTTACCTCTTCTAATTCTCGGTATTGTATTGGACCCTCGTGATTAGGATTAGAAACTGTAATAGACACCTCAGCTATATTTTTAGATGCTTTGTTTGAAGTTCCAGAAAATATTACATCTTCCATTCCAGAACCTCTCATGCTTTTTGCTGATGTTTCACCCATTACCCACCTAAGGGACTCGACAATATTTGATTTTCCACATCCATTTGGACCAACAATTCCAGTAAGACCAATTTCAATTAAAAAATTAGTCTTATCAGCAAAAGATTTAAATCCATTGAGTTGGATTTTTTTAAACTCCATGAGTTAACTTATATCAGTTTTTCTAGAGTTTTTTTTAAATTTTTATAATTTAGAGATTTTTCAAACTTTTTATCATTAATAATAATCGTAGGAGTAGCATTTACTTTAAATTTTTTAACACCTTCGATTCGATCATTTAAAACAAAATCCTCTATACTTTTGTTGTTTGTACACTTTTCAAAATCAACTTGAATTCCTTCAGAAACTAAAAATTTTTTCAAGTTTTCATTAACCTCATCAATTGTTCCACCTTTGATCCATTTTGATTGATTAAGGTATAAAATATTTAAAATTTCTGAATTACCATCATTTTTACATTGAGCGATCTTTGATGCATTAAAAGCAGCAACATCTAATGGAAAATGTCTAAATTCAATCTTAGCTATACCAGTATCAATATATTCTTTTTTTAAATCTGGCAAAACATCAATATGAAAATTTGCACAGTGACTACAAGTTAATGACTCGTAAGCGATAATACTTATTTTGGCATTTTCATTGCCAATAACTATTCTCTTAATTTCATTAGAGCTACTATCATTAATTAAAGAAGTATGAATTGAAAATATAAATAAGAAAAGTGTAATTAGTTTCTTCATTTTTTTTTAAATACTTTTGTAAGCTCCATTAATGATTTTTTAATTTTGTCATTTTTAATCTCCTTAATCTTGTTTTGATATTTCTTTATTGTCACATTTTTTTCTTTTTTTTCTTTGGGAGAAACAATATTTTGATTATGGTCAAAACTGATAAATTTTAATTTTTCAACAACTGAATATCCAAAAAAAACATTCATCTTATCTATAATGTCTTTTTTTGAATACTCTAAATCAACTTCATGGCCTCTTTTGACCATAATCATCAGAGTACTTACTCCAAATCTGTTAGAATTTTTGAAAGATTTTGGATAACAAATTTTAAATAGTTTTTCTCCAACTAAATATTTCCAATTATTTAATGTTTCAGAATATATATGACCTTTTTTATTAATAATTTTTTTGACATTTTTTGGCAAAGTATCTCGAAATGATCTTAACCCTTGAATGACAGTGTTTCTCTGCTTAGTATTATTTTTAAATTGCATATGAAAGATTTAATAATAACAAATAAAATTCTTAATTGGTACGATATAAATAAAAGATCTTTACCTTGGAGAAAAAAAGTTTCCCAAAAAAAAAGAGAGTATTATACACTCATAAGTGAATTTATGTTGCAGCAAACCCAAGTTGCAACTGTGATACCGTATTTTAATAGATTTATTAAAAATATTCCTAACATCGAAAAGTTATCTAAATTTGACAACAGAAAATTGATTAAACTTTGGGAAGGTCTTGGATATTATTCAAGGGTAAGAAATTTAAAAAAAACAGCGAAGATTGTAGTTAAAGACTTTAATAAAAGATTACCTCAAAATTTTTCAGATTTGAAATCGCTTCCAGGAATTGGAGATTATACAGCGAGTGCTATCTTAGCGATTGCATTCAATGAACCAATTATTCCATTAGATGGTAATATCGAAAGAGTATTGAAAAGATATTTATATTTAAAAAAACAAACTCAAATTAAAAAAGAAAATCTACAGGAGCAAAAAAAAATTTTTGGCACATCAACAAAAAGGTCCAGTGATTATGCTCAGGCCTTGATGGAACTAGGAGCTTTAATTTGTAAGCCAATTAATCCTAATTGCAAAAAATGCCCATTATCAAAAAAGTGTAAATCATTTAAAAATAATGATTTTGATTTAGTTAAATCAATAAAAAAAGATAAGGAAACTTTTTATAAATTAAATGTTTATAAAAAAAATAATCAATATTTGTTAATCAAAAATAATAAATTTAATTTTTTAAAAAATTTTAATATTTTTCCCATGGAAAAATTAAATGATCCTAAAAATTTTGATAAAGATTTGAATTTAAAAATGTCAAATATGATTATGAATATCAAAATTGAATATAAAAATAAATATAATCTAAAAAAAAAAAGTTATTGGATTGATCCTTCAAAGCTTCAAAATTATACCCTGCCAACATTTACAAAAAAGATAGTAAAATTTTTAGAAAGTCATAAATGAAAAAAATAGCAATAATTGGTGCTGGAATTTCTGGTTTATATATTGCCAATTTATTTAAAGATCATAAGAATTATCAGGTTACGATTTACGAAAAAAGGAATTCAATAGAGATAGATGAGGGCTATGGAATTCAGCTGTCAGTAAATAGCGTGAAACTTTTAAATAAAATAGGATTTACTTCCCTCACCGATGAGGAAAAATTTAATCCAAAAAAAATTGATTTTTATGAAATTAAAAATTCAAAAAAAATTTGTGACATAGACATTTCAAAATTTAATTCTGAAGATTGTAAATACACAACATTAAAAAGATCAAAATTACTTCAATTTTTAAAAATACAACTAGACGAAGATTTAATTAAGTATAACCACAGTATTGAACAGATCGATTATGATAAAGATTCAATAAAATTAATATTTAATAAAAATAAAATAACTTGTGACTATTTAATTATTTCAGACGGTGTGTTTTCAAAGGGGAAGTTATTAATTTCAACTAATAAATCAAAACCAATTTATAATGATACGATTGCTATTAGGGGCAATTTATCTAAAGAAAATCTAAAAAATATTAACGGAGAAAATATTTCTTTGTTTTTAGGGCCAGATTTTCATTATGTTGTTTATCCAATTAATAATGATAAAAATTTCAATTTTATTGGCATTTTAAAACATAGATTAAATTCAAATGAGCAAGAGAACTATAATCTTTTTACCGAGAGCTCATTTATAAAAAATATCAAATTTAAATTATCTCAAAAAGTTTCTCATGATGTTTTCGAAAGTCTTCAAAATATTAAATTATTTCCAATATTTGTAAGTAAAAATTTATATAATCCCCCCAAAAATATATTTCTTGCGGGAGATGCATTTTTTGCTTTTCCCCCTTCATTTGCACAGGGAGCTTCACAATCAATTGAGGGAGCTAATGAATTATACGAATGTTTAATAAATAACAATAATTTTTATAATATCAGATTAAAGAGAGTAAAAATGATTAATAGCAGATCTAATTTCAATCAATTTGCCTTCCATTTATCAAATCCGATAATGACCACTTTTAGGAATATTTTTTTAAAAATTTTAACTAAAAATAAAAAATTTTTACAGAGTTATTTGGGTAAAATTTATAAAAATTAATTTTTAGAAATTAATCTTTGTCTTAGATAATCAATTGGGTAAGTTCGTCCATTTATATTACAGTGCCAAAAAGTCCATCCATTACAACTTTCAGCCCCTAAAATAGTAGCCGCAACTTTGTGTATAGATCCTTCAGCTTGATTATGTTTTATACTACCATCAGCTTTAATTATGGCTGTTATTTTTTTCTTATTATCAAAAATATTAGTTCCAGGTTTAATTATTCCAAGTTCAACAAGTGAACCAAAAGGAATTCTTGGTTTTGATCTATTATTTTTTAGTGTATCTAACAAATCATCCTCAATAGGTTTTGTAGTTTTTAAGCGTTGCTCAGCAGCTTTAAAATAATTTTTTTCTTTTTCTATTCCGAAATAACTTCTTCCTAGTTTTTTTGCTACTGTAGCTGTTGTTCCTGATCCTAAAAAAGGATCAAGTATGAGGTCGTTTTTATTAGATGTAGCTAGTAAAATTCGATGTATTAGTGCTTCTGGTTTTTGTGTGGAGTGAATTTTTTTTCCATCTTTTTTGAGTCTTTCAGAACCATTGCATATTGGAAGATTCCAATTAGATCTCATCTGCAGGTCATCATTTAAACATTTTAAAGATTGATAATTGAATGTATATTTTGATTTTTCACTTTTAGATGCCCATATTAAAGTTTCATGAGCGTTAGTAAAACGGGTTCCTCTAAAGTTTGGCATTGGATTATTTTTATTCCAAATGACATCGTTTAAAATCCAGAAACCTAAATTTTGGATTGCTGTGCCAACTCTAAAAATATTATGGTAGCTTCCTATAACCCAAATAGCCCCATTTTTTTTTAAAATTCTTTTACACTCACTAAGCCACTTATAAGTGAAATCATCATATTTTTTAAAATTTTCAAATTGATCCCACTCATCATTTACTGCACAAACTTTTGATCTATCTGGTCTAGTTAGTTCGCTTTTTAATTGTAAGTTGTAAGGTGGGTCAGCAAAAATTAAATCAAAAGTTTCACGTGGAATTTTTTTTAATTCTTCTAGACTGTCTCCATTAATTATTTTGTTTTTGAACTCAGTTTTCATTTATAAAAATTAATTAGACTCCAATAGGACTCTACGGTCAACCTCAGATTGAAAATTTTAGATTCAAATAGTGCTTTGAAATAAATTAGTAACTAGATGTTGTATGTCGATACTTTTGATATTGGTGAAAAAGTTTTTCTGTGATGTTTAGTAATACCTAGTTTTTTTATCGCTTTTAAATGCTGCTTTGTTCCGTACCCAAAATTTTTATCCCAATGATAGCCTTTATTTTTTTTTGACAATGTAGTTATAAATTTATCTCTTGATACTTTTGCAATTATTGAGGCTGCTGAAATGGAGGGAACTTTTTTATCACCTTGAATAACAGATTTTAAATTATAATTCCTCAATTCTGGAATTTTATCTCCATCTATTAAAATAAGTGATGGTTTTTTCTTTAGTTTTTTTATAGCTCTTCTCATAGCCAGTAAACTTGCTTGTAAAATATTTAGGTTTTCAATTTCTTTAACAGAAGCTTTCCCTAAAGACCAAATTGAATTGTTTTTTATATAATTAGATAAATATTCCCTTTTTTTTTTAGTAAGAGATTTTGAATCTTTTAATAACTTTGGATTTATAGTTTTCTTTAAGATTACTGCAGCAGCAAAAACAGGTCCTATTAAACTTCCCCTTCCGACTTCATCTACTCCAGCAGTAATTTTCATTAAATCTTAATGTTTAAATTTAAAATTTTTTGCCTAATTTTTTTTAAATCTTCCCACGAAAATTTTTTATTTTCTGGAAACCTAATTAAATAGGAGGGGCTAAAAGTTATCATTAGTGGGTAAGTTTTGTTTTTTAATATAATTTCACTCCATTTTCCTCTTTCATTGGAAATTCTTTTATTAGAGGAGGTGACTGACTCCATCGCAGTACTTCCGAAAAGAATAACAATTTCTGGGTCAATTATTGAAATATGCTCTTTTAAAAATACAGAATATCTCTTTATCTCGTGAGTGGTCGGTTTTCTATCTTCTGGTGGTCTAAAATTAATTGCGTAACTAAAGTAGGCATTTTCTCTTTTTATCTTAATTGCAAGAAGCATTTTTTCCAATAACTTTCCAGATTCTCCTTGGAAAGTTTTACCAGATTTTTCTTCATGAACCCCGGGAGCTTCACCAATTATCATGATAGGACTGTTTATATTTCCATCACCTAAAATTAAATTTTGTGAGTTTTTTCTAAGATTACAATTTTGGATTGAATTTATGGATCTTTTTAATACATTTATTCGATCAATTTTGCTTAATTTATTATTATTGTAAAAGTTTTGTAAGTTTTTAAATCTATTTATAGGTTTTTTACTAAAAATGAAATTTAGCTCTATTGAATTCAATAATTCTTGCTTGTAAAAATTAAACTGATTAGAAGATTTTTTGGTCATAATTATTTAATTTTATGTTTAAAAAAAAAATTACAATTATTTTAATTTCATTATTACTTTATCAGAGCCAAGTATTATCTAAAAGCACTAGTTTTGATGATTTTAATTCAAAGAATTTATCTAAATATTTTTCTGGGATTGTGGCTTTTGAAAATAAAGATAATTCTCAAGCATTAGATTTTTTTAATTCTTCTAAAATATTGGTTGATAAACATGAACCGTATTTAAAGAGGTTTGTAACATCTTTAGTTTTAGAGGATAAAATTGCACAAGCTATAAATTTTACCAAAACAAATAGTGGAAAAAAAAATTCAGAATTTTTCGAGGCTTATATTTTGTTAGCTCTGGATAGTTTCAAAAAAAATAATTTAATTAAGGCTAGACAAATTTTAAATAAACTTCCGGAAAAATTTAAGGAAGATAAATTTAATTTTATTATTGTTAACTCACTTGCTGAGTACGCTGATGTTTTTATAAATAAAAAAATTAAAAAGGAAAAATTGAATTATGGTAATTTATCTCAAATTTCTGAAACTTTTCAAAGATGTTATTTAGATGATGAAAATACTGACACCTTTTTTTCAAGACTGATTAATAATAGCCAAGCAGATTACTCAAGATATATTTTCTTTTACTTAACTTATTTGATTGAAAAAAATAGAATAGAGGATGCAAAATTTATTACAGATAACATAAATTACATTAATTCAACTTTATTATTGTCTCAGGGAAAAAGCTGGATGGAGAAAAATCAAATCAAAGAATTTAATAAGGTTTTTTCGTGCAAAAATCATAATGATATTTTAGGAGAGTATTTATTTTTGATTTCTAATTTATTTTCATCCCAAAATGAATTAGAAAAATCAAACTTCTATCTTAGTTTATCAAATTATTTAAATCCCAAGTTTGTATTTAATTTATCTTTAGTTGCAGAGAATTTATATTTTATAAAGAATTATGAAAAATCTAAAAATGTTCTAAAAAATTTTGATAAAAATCAAGATTTTTATTATTGGTTCAGATCAAAAAAGGAAGCTCAAATAATCACAAAAACTATAGGTAAAAAGGAAGCTTTGAATTATATAACTTCAAAATTTGAAAAAATTGATAAACCTAATAACAAATTCATTTTCGATATTGCAAACTTTTACAAAAATTCAAATGAATATGAACAAGCAATAAAATATTATTCATTAATTATTGATAAATTAGATAATACAAGTGAAGTAAAAGCTGATTTGTTATATCGAAGAGGTGGGAGTTATGAAAGGATGAAGAATTATGCTAAGGCTGATATGGATTTAAGTGAGTCTTTATCAATTAATCCTAATGATGCCTATGTGTTGAATTATTTAGCATATTCGTGGTTAGAGAGAGATTATAAAATCAATGAAGCAATTGAAATGTTAGAGAAAGCTTATGAGCAAAAAAATAACGATCCTTACATAATAGATTCTATCGGATGGGCTTATTACTTAATTGATGATTATACTAAAGCAGAAAGACTTTTAAAAAGAGCAGTTCAAATGATGCCAGATGACCCTATTGTTAATGATCATTATGGAGATATTTTGTGGAAGTTGGATAGAAAAATACAAGCAAGATATTTTTGGTCAATGGTTTTAGAGATGCAAGATGTAGAAGAGGAACTTTTAGATCAAATTAAAACAAAATTAGTTAATGGACTACAAAACTCTTAATGAGTTATTTTAAGATTAGATCTCATGCAAAGATTAATTTAGCTTTAAATGTAGTAGGTAAATTAAAATCACTACATAAAATTGAAAGTATAGTCAGTTTTTTAAATTTACATGATATAATTAAGATTAGAAAAATTATTAGTAAAAATCATAATATAAGATTTATAGGACAATTTTCTAATAAAATTAAAACTAAGAATACAATCTCTGAATTACTCAAAAATATTGATAAAAAAAGATTATTAAAAAATAAATTTGAAATTATTATAAAAAAAAATATTCCCTCAGAAGCTGGTCTTGGAGGTGGATCAATGAATGCTGCGAGTGTCTTAAATTATTTTATTAAGAAAAAATTGATAAAAATAAAAAAGAAACAAATCGAACAACTATCTTATTCTGTAGGATCCGATGTTATTTTGGGTCTTTACTCAAAAAATTTAGTTTTAAAAAAAAATAATTTAATCAAAACAATGCCATCAAAAAATAGATTTCACACTTTGATAGTTAAACCTAATTTTGGATGTTCTACAAAAAAAATTTTTTCAAAATTAAAAGAATTCTCTCGATCTGAATTTCATTTGGTTTCTGATAAAATGTTAAGTACCAAATTTTTAAAAAAAAGGAAAAATGACTTAGAAAAAATAGTATTTAATGAATATCCAAGACTAAAGAATTTAAAGAATTTTTTAGAAAATCTTTCTAATATTGAATTTGTGAGAATGACAGGATCCGGTTCTGCAATAATTGCTTATTTTAGTTCATTTAAAAAGTGCAAAGAAGCTGAAAAAAAAGTGAAAAAAAAATTTAGAAATTATTGGTGCAAAACATCAAAAACTATATAATTTTTTTTTTTTGTGTTATACGAAGATATTATTGGGGCGTAGCCAAGCGGTAAGGCACGGGTTTTTGGTACCTGCATCCTAGGTTCGAATCCTAGCGCCCCAGCCAAATATGATTAACTTTTTAAACAAATTTATTAAAAAGACCAACAACTTAAATAATATTTCAGAAAAAATAGTTGATATAGCAAACAACACTCCAGTAAAGAAAATTTTTAATTCAATAAATAATTTTTCTGAAATGGCTGAAATTCGATATGTCGGTGGATGTATAAGAAAAATAATTAAAAAAGAAGAGGTTGATGATATTGATTTAGCTACAAATTTAAATCCACAAGAAGTTTGTATTGCCCTTAAAAAAAACAATATAGATTTTTATGAAACAGGAATTGAACATGGCACAATCACAGCTGTTTTAGATGATTACAGTTTTGAAATAACAAGTTTAAGAGAGGATATATTAACAGATGGTAGACATGCCCAAGTAAAATTTTCTACAGATTGGAAAAAAGATGCTTCTAGAAGAGATTTCACAATCAATTCAATTTATTCAGATATTGATGGAAACTTATTTGATCCTTTCAATGGAAAAGAGGACCTAGATAACGGCATCATAAGATTTATTGGCGATCCAGAAAAAAGAATTAAAGAAGATTATTTAAGAATTCTTCGTTATCTAAGATTCCATTTAAGTTACTCAAATTATGGGCATGAACATGAAACATTAAAACTGATTAAAAGAAATATAAATGGCATTTCGAAATTATCTAATGAAAGGTTATTGGGTGAGTTAAAAAAATATTTCAAATCTGAAATATTATTCAAATTATCTAAGGATAAATTCACATTGGAATTATTTGAAATAATTTTTCCTCAACTTAAGAATATTAAAATTTTTTCAAATCCAAATAAATTTGCAAAAATAAAAATTGAAGAGCAAGACTTTTTATTTTTATTATCTATCATGATTATAGATGGCACTGACAATGCTGATTTTTTCTTATATAAATACAATATATCTAAAAAAGATCAAAAAAGATTAAAGACAATAGATGAATTTTTTAAAGGTAAGATTTCATCAAAATCTTTTTCTGAAAAAAATTTAAATAAAATATTTTATTATAAAGGTAAACAATCTTTAATAGATATTTTAAGTTTCAAAATTTTTACATCAAGAAAAATAGATACAAAACTTCTAAAATTAATTGAAGAATTTAAAGTAAAAAATTTGCCATCTATGCCAGTAGAAGCTAAATTTTTAATGGAAAAGTATAATATTCCTGAAGGAAAAACTCTTGGAAACAAGCTTAGAGATATTGAGGAAGAATGGGTAAATAATGATTTTAATTTATCTGATAAACAGATTGATAAAATCATCAATCATTAAATATATTTTACATCTGTGATTTCAAAATTTTTTGTACCTGCTGGAGTATCAATTTCAACAAGATCTTTTTTATTTTTTCCTATTAGCCCTTTTCCAATTGGTGATTGGAAATAAATGAGTTTTTGTTTTAAATCAGCTTCATCTTTACCAACAATTTTATAATTAATTTTTTCTCCTGTATCTAAATTTTCTAAAAAAACAGTACAACCAAAAATTACTTTTCCATCATTATTTATTTTTGTGACATCAATTACGTTAGCTCTTGCAATAATATTGTTTATTTCTGTAATCCGTCCTTCATTGTGTGATTGCTCTTCTTTTGCAGCATGGTATTCTGCATTTTCTTTTAGATCTCCATGAGATCTTGCTTCAGCGATAGCTGCAACTATCTTAGGTCTTTTTTTTTCTTTTAAAAAAACTAATTCTTTTTTTAGCTTTTCTAATCCGATCAGAGTAATTGGTTCTTTTTCCATTTTATTTCCATTTAGCTAAAGGAGGAAGTGACATTAAAATTCCTTCAACATTTCCACCAGTTTGTAGTCCAAATTTTGTTCCTCTATCATGCAATAAATTAAATTCAATATATTTACCTCTTTTTAAGTATTGAGTTTCTTTATCATGTATAGACCACTTTTTTTTAAATTTATTTCTTATAATTTTATTAAATAAAATTTGAAATGTAACACCCACATCTCTGACAAATGTAAAATCTTTTTCAAAATTATCATTTTTATAATCAAAAAATATTCCCCCTATACCTCTAGCTTCTTTTCGATGATGTAAATAAAAATATCTATCACACCATTTCTTATATTTTTTGTAATAATTTTTATTATGTCTATCACACATTTTTTTTAAAATTTTATGAAAATCTTTTTTTTCTAAATCATCTTTCTTTGATGGTGTCACATCCATACCACCACCAAACCATTGTTTAGTAGTACATATATATCTGGTATTAAAATGCATTGCCGGAATCAACGGATTTTTCATATGCATAACAACCGATATACCTGATGCCCAAAATCGTGGATCACTTTTTGCACCTAAGATATTTTCTTGAAATTTTTTAGGAAATTTTCCATAAACTTTTGAAAAATTTACACCTACCTTATCAAATATTTTTCCATTCTTTAAAATCCTATACTCACCTCCACCTTCGTCTTTACTTTGATTTCTTTTCCATTCAGTTGTCTCAAACTTTGTTTTACTTTTTTCTAAATTCAGGATATCCGCGCAAATTGCATCTTGTAATAATCTAAACCAATTACTTGTTAAATTTTTTTTTATTTCTAGGTCCATTTTGTTTGTTTTAAACATTCTGCTAAAATAATTGCAACAGATGATGCTAAATTTAAAGATCGTTTGTTATTTTTCATAGGTATCTTTAGTTTATTCTTTACAATTTTATGTATTTTTTCTGGAACACCAGCACTTTCACGCCCAAATAAAATTGTATCATTTTTTTGAAATTTGAATTTAGAATATGATACTGAAGCTTTAGTCGTCATCAATATAATCCTTTCATTCTGTTTTTCATTAAAAAACATTTGAGCACTTTGATAAAAATTTATATCTTTTTCATCCATGTAATCCATTACAACTCTTTTAAATCTTTTATCAGAAATTAAGAATCCACAAGGCTCAATAATTTCAAGTTTTGCCCCAAGACATGAACATGTTCTGATTATTGCAGCCGTATTTTGCGGTATATCAGGTTCAAATAGTGCAATTTTTGGCCTTTGATTTGATGAATTCTGTGTCATTCTTTCAGTAGTAAATTTGATATTTTATATTATATGAAACCATATATTTAAGTAGAAAAATTCTATATTGAGTATATTTAACTAAATTAACAAATGTCTGAAAAAAAAACCAATAGAAGAGATTTTTTATTTACAGCAACTTACGCAGTTGGAGCAGTAGGTGTAGGTGCTACCGTATGGCCTATGATAGATCAAATGAATCCTGATGCATCAGTGAAAGCTTTAGCTAGCACAGAGGTCGATATTAGCACTGTTAATCCTGGTAAAACTATAACTGTTTTATGGAGAGGCAAACCAGTTTTTATTAGAAGAAGAACATCTGAAGAAATAGCAGATGCAAAATCAGTTAAGCTTGAAGATTTAAAACATCCTGAGAAAGATGAGGATCGCGCTAAAAATCCTGAATGGTTAGTGATGTTAGGTGTTTGTACTCATTTAGGCTGTGTGCCTTTAGATCAAAAAGGTGACTACAATGGATGGTTTTGTCCGTGCCATGGATCACATTATGATACATCGGGAAGAATCAGAAAAGGTCCGGCACCAACAAACATGGAAATCCCAAAATATGAATTTGTCGACACTAATACAATTAAAATCGGATAAAAATCATGAGTGAACACGAATACACACCAAAATCAAAAGCAGGGAAGTGGTTTAATGATAGATTACCTCTTCTCTCTCTTGCAAATCATTTAACAGATTATCCTACTCCAAAAAATTTAAATTATTGGTGGACTTTTGGTGGAATATTAACTTTTTGTTTAATTACACAAATTGTTACAGGCCTGACTTTAGCTATGCATTATATAGCTCATGCTGATATGGCATTCGATAGTGTAGAGCATATTATGAGAGATGTTAATTACGGTTGGCTAATTAGATACATTCATGCAAATGGTGCCTCAATGTTTTTTTTAGCAGTCTATATTCATATCTTTAGATCTCTATTCTATGGATCTTATAAATCCCCAAGGGAGATTATATGGATTATAGGAATTATTATTTATTTATTAATGATGGCAGCAGCATTCATGGGTTATGTATTGCCTTGGGGTCAGATGAGTTTTTGGGGGGCAACTGTAATCACGAATCTTTTTAGTGCGATTCCCTTAGTTGGAGAAGGAATAGTAACTTGGTTGTGGGGAGGTTATTCAGTTGATAATCCTACACTGACTAGATTCTTTACTTTGCATTATTTAATTCCTTTTTTAATTTTAGGACTAGTTGTTTTACATATTTGGGCCTTACACGTTCCAGGCAATAATAATCCAATAGGAATTGATATAAAAAAACCATCTAAAGATACAGTACCTTTTCATCCTTATATTGTGATTAAAGACGGGTTTGCTTTACTGATGTTTATAATTGTTTTTGCATTTTTTGTTTTCTATACACCTAATATTTTGGGACACGCAGATAATTACATCGAAGCTGATCCTTTAGTCACACCTGCTCATATTGTTCCTGAATGGTATCTATTACCTTTTTATGCAATTTTGAGATCTGTACCTGACAAACTCTTAGGAGTAGTGGCAATGTTGTCAGCTATTTTAATTTTAGCTGCATTACCGTGGTTAGATACTTCAAAAATTAGATCTGCAGTTTTTAGACCACTTTATAAGCAATTTTATTGGATATTAGTAGCTGACGTGCTAATACTTGGTTATGTTGGCGCAATGCCAGCAGAGGGTTTGTATTTACTTATCGCAAGAGTAGCTACAGCTTATTATTTTTTACATTTTTTAGTAATATTACCTGTTTTAGGATTTAAGGAAAAAACCTTACCAGTTCCTATGAGCATTACAGAACCAGTTCTTGGAGGTTCAGTTAACATGGCAGCAGCAAGAAGCAAAGAAAGTTCAAGAAACTAAGGTGAGAAATTTATTTTGGATATCATTATTTTTTTTACTTACAACTAATTTTACTGTTCTTAAATCTGCTGAGAAAGAAGAATATTTAAAAACTAACTGGAGTTTTAAGGGTATATTTGGCAAATTTGATAGAGGTGCTTTGCAAAGAGGTTATCAAGTTTACACTGAAGTTTGCGCTTCGTGTCATTCAATGAAATATTTGAGTTATCGAAATCTAGCTGAAAAAGGAGGTCCTGAATTTTCTGAAGCTGAGGCTAAAGCAATAGCTGCATCTTTTGAAGTTACAGATGGACCAAATACAGATGGTGAAATGTTTACCAGACCTGGTAAACTTTCAGACAAGTTTGTAATGCCATACGAAAACGTCGAGGCTGCTAAAGCAGCTAATGGTGGAGCATATCCACCAGATATGTCTGTTTTAATCAAAGCAAGAAGTGGTGGAGCAGATTATATATACTCTTTATTACAAGGTTATGTAGAGCCACCTGAGGGCACATCATTAGATGAAGGTGTTTATTATAACAAATACATGTATGGTAAAAAAATTAAAATGGCCAGCCCTTTATCAGATGGTATCGTTGAGTACTCTGATGGCACTGAAACATCTATCGAACAAATGTCAAAAGATGTAACTACATTTCTGATGTGGGCAGCTGAACCTCATTTAGAAGCACGTCATAAAATGGGATTTAAAGCAATAGTCTACTTAATTATTTTAACAATATTAGTATATTTTAGTATGAAAAAAATATGGTCACGTGTTGAAACGGAAGTTTAATATATCTCCATCCTTAACAATATAGTCTTTACCTTCAAGTCTCATTTTACCATTATTCTTAGAATTAACCCATCCTTCATTTTTAATAAAATCTTCATAAGATACAGTCTCTGCTCTTATAAAACCTTTTTCAAAATCTGTGTGAATTTCTCCAGCCGCCTTTGGGGCTGTACAATTTTTTTCAATAGTCCAAGCTCTAGTCTCTTCTGGTCCTGAAGTAAAATAAGTATCTAATTCCAAAATTTTATAACCTTTATGTATCAACATATTTAATCCTGTCTCTTTTAGACCAATCATTTCCATATAATTTTTGCGCTCATCTTTTTCTAACTCATTGATTTGATTTTCTATGTCAGCAGATACAATTAAAGTATTTTCTTCGCTATATTTATTAATGAAATTTTTTGTATACTCATTTCCACCTTGAATACTTTTTTCATCAACATTACAAACAAAAATTTTTGGTTTTATAGATAGTAAACCAGTTTGATTGAGAATTTTTTTATTAAATTGTTCATTTAGTATTGATAGACTTTTATCACAGTTAATACATTCTTGAGCCATTTCTAAGATTTTAAGCTGTTCCTCATCTATATTTTTTTTATTACTTTTTTCTAGTCTTTTTTGAATTGACTCTAAATCAGCTAATAGCATTTCTGTTTCAATTATTTCTAAATCTCTAATCGGATCTACAGTGGGATTAACATTTTGAATATCATTTGAGTCAAAGCATCTAATCATGTGTATTATAGCGTCCACTTCTCTTATATGAGATAAGAATTTGTTTCCTAACCCTTCTCCTTTTGATGCCCCTTTTACTAATCCAGCTATATCCACAAAAGATATAGTTGTATTAATTATTTTTTTTGATTTTGATACTTTTGCAAGATTATTCAATCTTTCATCTGGCACTGGTACTACACCAACATTTGGATCTATTGTGCAAAAAGGGAAATTTGCAGCTTGAGCTTTGCTAGAATTAGTAAGAGCATTAAAGAGAGTAGACTTACCTACATTTGGCAAACCTACTATTCCGCACTTAAAACTCATTATTTATTATTTACTGTACTTGAAAATGAATCTAATTTTTTTTTAATAAGATCTCCAATTGACTCAGTAATATTTTCAGAAATCTTATCAATACGCATAAGCTCATCTTCATCAAAATTTTGCAAAACATAATCACTTATTTCCATAGAGGTTTTTGGTTTTCCAATACCAACTCTAACTCTGGAGTAATCTTTACCAATAAATTTATCAATAGATGCAATTCCATTGTGACCTGCACTAGAACCACCAAATTTAGCTTTTATTTTTCCAAATTCTACATCAAGATCGTCATGAAACACAATTACATCTTCAGCATTAAATTTGAAATATTCTAATAATTCTCTGATACAGATTCCTGAATTATTCATAAATGTTAATGGTTTGATCGCATAAATCTTCATGCCATCAATGTTGCCAGTCGTTAACAATCCTTTAAACTTGGGTTTTTGTTTTGATAAACTGAATTTTTTATTTATTGCATCAATAATTTTAAAACCAACATTATGTCGATTATTTTCACTGTCTGGTGTTGGATTTCCAAGACCTACGAATAAAAGCATAAATTTTTATTGGAGTTTATATTCAGGTTAATCTATTATTTTTTTGGTTCAGCAGTTTTTTTGTCTGCAGGCTTGCTGTCGTCACCCTCTTTTTTTTCACTTTCAGCTGCAGGTTTGTCTCCATCTGCAGCCGCAGCCTCGGCACCCTCAGCCCCTTCAGCACCCTCTACAGTTTCCTCTTCAGCTGGTTTTTCAGGTTCTTTCATTACTGTAGGTGCAGCCAAAGTAGCAATAACAAAATCTCTTCCTTGAATAGTTGGAACTACCTCACTATCTAATTTTATAGATGAAATTTTAAAGCTTTCTCCTATGTCAACACCATCAAGATCAATAGTTAATTTTTCAGGTATTTTTTCGCTTGGACATTTAAGCTCAACTTTTCTTCTCACAATGTTAAGTACCCCACCTCTTTTTAATCCTGGTGATTTTTCGTGATTAATAAATTCTACCGGAACTTCAATTTTTATCTTTACTCCTGGAATAATTCTTAAAAAATCAACATGAATTGGTTCATCAGTTATCACATCGTAGATGACTTCTTTTGGAAGAACATTTTGATTTTTACCATTAAGTGAAAGAGTAATTATATTTGATAAAAAGTTCTCTTTTTCTATTGTAGATTTTAGTGTTTTTTTTGATATTGAAATTTTCTCGTTCTCTTCTTTTCCTCCATAAATTATCGCAGGCACATTCCCACCATCCTTTATAGTATTCAGTTGACCTTTAGTTTTGTTATCTCTTGTAGTTGCTTCTAATGAAATCATAAAAACACAGGTTTTTAGCCCAAGTTAGTCAATAACTCAAGGTAATTATTTAAATAAATCAGATACTGAAGTTGAATTAGATATTCTTTTAATTGCCTCTCCCATTAATCCTGAAACTGATAAAACTTCAATATTTTTGGTATTTTTAACTTTTTCTAAATTGTCGATCGTGTCTGTGATTACTAAATTTTTTATAACAGAACTTTTAATTTTTTTAACTGCTTCTCCACTAAGCACTCCATGTGTAATATAAACATAAACTTCTTTTGCTCCTCTATCTTTTAGAGCCTTTGCTGCATTGATGATGGTTCCACCTGAATCGATTATATCATCAACAATTATACAAGTTTTGTCTTTAACATTTCCAATTATATTCATTACTTGAGATTGACCTGGTTTCGGTCTTCTCTTATCTACAATTGCTAAACCTACATTCAATATTTTTCCTAATGCTCTTGCTCTTTCAGTACCACCAACATCTGGTGCAATACAAATTAAATTTTTACTTTTTATTTTTTTCTTAATATGCCTTGCAAAAATTGGTGTTGAAAAAAGATTATCAACAGGAATATCAAAAAATCCTTGTATTTGGCCTGCATGCAAATCGACAGTTACTACTCTATCAGCTCCCGCTTTTGTTATTAAATTAGAAACTAATTTTGCTGAGATAGAAGTTCTAGGTACAACTTTTCTATCTTGTCTTGCATAACCAAAATATGGAATCACTGCAGTTATATTTTTAGCAGAGGATCTTTTGAGGGCATCTATACAAAGTAACAATTCCATTAAATTATCATTCGCAGGAGATGAAACTGATTGAATAATAAATATACTATTACCTCTGATATTTTCATTTATTTCTATATAAATTTCTCCATCAGAAAATTTCTTAATACTTGAGTTAACAAGTTTAGTTTTCAAATATTTAGAGATTTGTTTACTTAAAGGTTTGTTGCTGTTTCCTGATAATAATTTCATTAAAAAAGCTTAATTAAGCATAATTATTGAAATATTTCTACCATAATCAGCATGATTTAATTTTAAAGCTCTTCTTGCACTAAATAAATTATTGTTAATATCGAATGTATCAATATTCATTTTTTCAATATTTTTTATTTTATTCTTTAAAAGACAAGATTTTACATAACTAGGTAAATCAAAATATAGTTTTTTGTACTTTATTTTAAAAAATTTGTTATTTTTTTTATCTTTATTAATAAATTTTCTTTTAAAATCTTTTTTAACTTCGTAATTCTTAACCGAAATAGCTGGTCCTATAACTGCAGTAATATTTCTAGGATTAGATCCTTTTTTCATCATAAAATTAATTACTTTACTGATTATATCCTTATATGCCCCCTTCCAACCAGCATGAATTGCAGCAATGAAATTTTTCTTTTTATCACAAATTAATATAGGCACACAGTCTGCGGTCAAAATACCAATGGGTAAATTTTTCTGATTGGTAATCACTGCATCTGCTTTTGGTTTTGAAGAAAATCTACTTTTTTGATCAACATAAACAAACTTATTACTGTGTATTTGATGAAGTAAAAAAATATTTTTGGAATTTTTATCTATTTTTTTTTTTACTATTCTTAAATTTTCTTTGACATTCGATGGATCATCTTTAGATCCATGACCGCAATTTAAACTATTATAAATCTTTTTTGATTTACCACCAGTTTTATCAAAAAAACCATGTCTTATATTTTTTATTTTTGAAAGTTTTTTTGATATGATCAATTTGAAAAGCCTGTCCTAAAATTATTTTTCTTTTGTTTAATAAGCATTACTTTGAATAATTCACCCATTTGTTTATCATCAATTAAACGTCTCACCCTGTAAAATAAATCTGATTTTCTAGAAAATGCTATATTTTTACTTATTATTTCTGCTCTTTGAATAATACCCATATTTGTCAAAAATTTTTTTTGGTTTGTAAATATTGAATCAACTTCCTCAAATTGACTTATAAATTTTTCAAAGGAATGAAAATTAATATTGTATGTTATATCTGAGTCTCCAATATTCTCTAAAATATTCGAGTATTTATGCTTATTTATTGCCTGAAGAGTTTCATACATTTTGCTGTCCGCATAGCCATAATCAATAATTAAAATTCCTCCATCATTTTTTTGTATTGAATCACAAATAATCTTTAAATATTTAAATGTATCTGGAGAATATTCAATTATGTTCTGATTTTTTGATATTTCAAAATTTAAATTTTTTTCAATTTTTCTAATATCAATTTTTTCTTCTTTAAATTCAGCTTTTTTTGGATTATTTAAATCTACAAATCTTTCAATCCAACCATTTTTTTTTTTAAAAAATTGTTTTATTGGAATAGCATCAAAGAATTCATTAGCTAAAAAGATTGTAGGTTTTGTATCTAGTTTTGCTAAATTTACTAACCATGAAAATTTTTTAGAATTTAAATTTTTTTTTTGTTCATTAATTAAAAATTCGCTTTTTTCATGTATTATAAAATTACACGCATTATAACATTCAGGGAAATTCATAAGTGTCTCTTCTATTACTTTCATCATTTCACCATTTCCAGATCCAAGCTCAAGTAAATTAAATTGTTTTGGAGAGCCTATACTTTTCCAAAAAGTAATAGTCCATACTGCAATTATTTCAGAAAAAAGCCTCGTTATATTAGGAGCAGTTATAAAATCTCCGTTTTTACCAAAAGGATTTTTTTTCATATAATATCCAGAATTTTTGTCGTAGAGAGCAAAATTTATAAATTGGTCTAATGGTAAATTACTGGTTTTAGGGATTTTCATATTTTAAATAAAATAAAATTACTCCTGATAAAAAAAATAATAAACTTATAAGTTGTCCCATTGATAAATTTAAAATTATATAACCAAGCTGTTCATCTGGTAGTCTGTAAAACTCAATAAAAAATCTGAAAATTGAATAAAATATTAGAAATAATCCAGAAATTAAGCCAGGTTTATTCAAGAATTTTTTTTTGAAATAAATTAATATTAAAAACAAAACTAAGCCTTCTAATAATGCCTCGTATAATTGTGCAGGATGTCTAGGAAGACTATCTATATTAATGAATATTACTGCCCAGGGCACATTTGTTATTGGTCCATATAATTCCGAATTTATAAAGTTTGCAATCCTTCCAAAAAAAATACCAATTGGAGATACTAATGCTACAACGTCCAGATATTCAAAAACATCATCATCATTTTTTTTTGCAAAAATAATACTAGTTATAATTATTCCTATTACCCCACCATGAAAAGACATTCCACCTTGCCATACTTTAAAAATGTCGACTGGGTTATTTATATAAAAATCAAAATTGTAAAATAAAACATATCCAATTCTACCACCTAATATAAGACCAATTATAATAAATGTGATGTAATCATCAAACCTACTGTAAATATTTTTATTTACAAAAATCTTTTTTGCTAGATACCAGCCAATAAGAATACCCATTATATATGCTAAGGAATACCAGCGTATTTCTAATGAAAAAATTTCTATTGCTACTGGGTCAAAATTATTAATGAACATTCCAAATTATAAATATAAGATATTGATATATTAACATAATAAATAAATATATGAAAAATTCTAAATTTGTTTTTGAAAAAATTACAAAATTACTTGAACAGGGCCTTATTTCATCAAGAGATCTTGCGACTGAAATAATTACAATTTTAAAATCAAAAAGGGATGAGATTGTTTTTAAAATGAGACTTGCAAGCAAAGATGAATTAGAGATTTTATCTGAAAGAGTTGAAAATTTAGAAAAAAAGCTTGGAAAATTACATCAGCGAAAGAAAAAAAAAGTTAAACAGGCAAAAAGATCCTAACCTCGAGACCTTTTAATTTAGATTTTTCTAATTTTATATTCCCACCATGTGATCGGATTATATCTGAGGCGATCGAAAGACCGAGACCAACACTTGATTTTGTTTCAGCTCTACCCTTATCAATTTTGTAGAAAGGTTTAAAAACATTATCGTATTCTTTTTCAGGAATACCTGGACCGTCATCCTCAATTTTAATAAATACATTTGTGCTCTTTTTTGAGAGTTCTACGTAAACTTTTTTTCCATATTTTAAAGCATTATCAATTAAATTATTGATACATCTTTTGATTAAGTTTTTTCTTCCATTTAAATAAACTCGTTCATTAATAGATGATGTTAAATTTTGATTATTATATTTTTCAACTATTTCTTTGATTAATTCACTTAAATTGAACAATTCATCCTTTTCAATATAAGATGAACTTGTAAATTGAAGGTACTCATTCAACATTTTTTCCATTTCATTAATATCTTCAACTAGTTTATTAGAAATATCCTTTTCTTTAATAAAAGCTGTTTGTAATTTCATTCTAGTTAGTGGAGTTCTGAGATCGTGACTAATACCTGACAACATTTCTGATCTTTGATTTAGATGCCTCATTATTCTTTTTCTCATTCGATCAAATTCATACCCAGCTTGTCTTATTTCAGATGCTCCTGAAGGTTTAAATTCCTCAATTTCCTCTCCTCTTCCAAATTTCTCTGCAGCTTTTGCAAGAGCAGTAATTGGTCTGGTTTGATTTTTTAAAAATATTAGGGAAATTATTATCATTATGAATGCAGGCACTGTGATCCATAATCCAAAAATTCTAGCTGAGGAACTAGTAAGCCTATCTTTAGGAATTAAAAATTTAAAGTAACCATCTTGATATTGGATTCTTAAATCAATTAATTCTTTATAATTTGTAGTATTAAACCAAAATCTTGATACTCCGAACCTTGATTTCAGTTCTCTTCTAAGAGTTCTATCTATAGGACTAAACCATCTTTCATCATAACTGTAATTAAAGTTTCCATCTTGAATAAATTCGATGTTTAAATCTTGGTATAATGAAAATAGATTAGTAATTTCACTTTTATCAAAATTATCATTATTATAAACTTCAATAAATGTTTTGACTTCATTAACCAATGCTCTTGTCATACCTTTATTTGTTTTTATCCAAAGACTATCAAAAAAAACTATAGTAATTATTAATTGAATTACTATTACTGGAATAGCAACAATCAACAATGCTCTATAAAATAATCTTTTAGGCAATAAGTCTTTTAAAAATTTACTCAATCCATAAAACATAGCCAGCACCTCTTATTGTTTGAAGAAATTTTGGATTCTTAGGATCTAATTCAATTTTTTTTCTCAATCGTGTAATAATTACATCAATTGATCTTTCTTTATTCAAATCAATTAATTTACCTATTTCCATTCTTTCAAAAGTTTTCCCTGGATTATTAATCATTTTTTCTAGAATAATTTTTTCTGTATTATTAATTTTATATTCTATCTTATTTTTAAATATTAATTGTTTATTAAGATCAATTTTAATATTTTCAAATTCTATAACTCTTTTTAAATTAATTTTCTTTGTTTTATTAAGAATATTTTTAATTCTCAAAAGTAATTCTTTAGGCTCGAAAGGTTTAGGTAAATAATCGTCTGCACCAATCTCTAAACCCTCAACTCTTTCATCTGCTTGACCTTTTGCCGTCAACAATATTATTGGGGTTTCAAAATCTGTTTTATTTTCTCTAATGAATTCTAGGCCACTTTTGCCAGGCATCATTATATCTAGTATAATTAAGTCAAATTTTATTATTTTTATTTTTTCAAGAGCATTCTCTGCGCTATCTGCTGTTGAGATTAAATATTTATTTTCATCTAAATATCTTTTAACTAAAGTTCTTATTCCTTCATCATCATCAACTACAAGTATGTGTGCTAAAAAATTATCCATTTATAATTTTATGTAAGACACTATCAAAGTTTAATACCTCTTCAGATTTAGAATTTAATAGAGCATTGTAAATTCTTTTTTTTTGTGTTTGAAATATTTCGTTTGAAATATTTCGACCTTTATCATTCAAGTAAATGTGTTTAACTCTTGTATCTTGATCATCTTTTTTAAATTCAATTATCTCTAATTTAATCAAATCTTTAAGCACCCTATTAAGACTTTGTTTTGTAACTTTTAATCTTTTAAGAAGTTCAGAAATTGAAATACCTTCATACATTGACAATAAGTGAATTACCTTATTATGCGCCAATCCAATTGAGTATTTTTCAAGAATTTTTTTAGAGTCTGAAAAAATTTCTCTATATCCAATGAATAATTTTTCTATTAAATCTTTAAGTTGATCATCTTTTAAATATAAAAGTTCTTTCATGATTGGTAAGTTATATTGACATATTACAGATACAAAGATAATTTTCAGTAATAATTTTTATTTCATAATGGTACCGTACGATAAAAGATCTGGAAAAATTTGGTATAATAGCGAACTTGTAGACTGGAGTGACGCTAAGATTCATGTTTTAAATCATGGTTTACATTATGCTAGTTGTGTTTTTGAAGGTGAAAGAGTTTATGATGGGACAATTTTCAAATTAGAAGAGCATACAGCAAGACTTTTTTATTCAGCAAAAAGAATGGGAATGATAGTCCCATATTCAGAAACAGAGATTAATGATGCTTGCAATAAAATCATTACTGTTCAAAAAATTGATAATGGGTATGTAAGACCTACAATTTGGAGAGGGAGTGAAATGATGGCAATCTCTGCACAAAAAACAAAAATTCATGTAGCGATAGCAACTTGGGAATGGGGATCTTATTTTGATCCAAAATTAAAAGTTGAGGGAATAAAATTAAATATTTCGAGCTGGAGAAGACCAGCTCCTAATACAATTCCTTGGGACACAAAAGCATCCGGTCTCTATATGATTTGTACATTATCTAAACATGAGGCAGAAGGACAAGGTTATGCAGACTCTTTAATGTTAGATCACGAAGGTAATGTTGCTGAGGCAACAGGTGCAAATATTTTTTTTAAAGATAAAAATGGTGAGCTACATACTCCTATACCAGATTCTTTTTTGGATGGTATCACAAGACGCACAGTTATTGACATTGCCAAGTCAAAAAATATTAAGGTTCACGAAAGAAAAATAAGTCCTATTGAGCTTTCTGAATTTGTTGGTTGTTTTTTAACAGGAACTGCCGCTGAAGTTACACCAGTTTCATGTATTGCTAAAAATCAGTTTAAGGTTTGTGATTTAATTATAGATTTAAATAAGAGCTATCAAATTTTAGTTAGAAAGAAAAAAGCAGCTTAATCTTTATTATCCTCAGATATTGCGTGATCAATTCCTTTACGCATATATTCATAACCAGTAAATAAAGTAAGTGCAGCTGATAACCACAATAATATAATACCAATTGTTTGTGCATTATAGTCTTGAAAATTTAAAATTCTATTACCAGTATCTCCTGACAATAAAAGCGCGATAGACACCATTTGCAAAACAGTTTTTAATTTGGCGAGATTTGAGACGGGAAGTTTGATTTTTCCTTTTGCTAAAAATTCTCTTAAGCCTGAAATCAAAATTTCTCTTGTTAAAATAATTATTGCAGCAATAACTTCATAATTTCTGATCGTGCCATCCATAACCAATAAAATAAGAGCTGTGGCAACGATAATTTTATCAGCAATAGGATCTAATAATTCACCTAGCTTTGACTCTTCACCAAGTAACCTTGCTAACATACCATCTAAAAAATCTGTGAAGGATGCTATTATGAATAATATTAATGCTGTCAAATCACCGTAAAATCCTGGCAAATAAAATGCTAATACAAAAAAAGGGACAATTAAAATTCGACCAACAGTTAAAATGTTTGGGATTTTTCTAAGCATATCTATTTTTACTCATGAAAAAAATTATATATTTTTTTGGCAACTCTTGTTTCTACCCCTTCTACTGATTTTATTTCATCAAGACTAGCAGATTCTACAGCTCTAGCAGAACCAAAATGATTTAATAAAGCTCTCTTTCGAATAGTGCCAATACCCTCAATTTGATCAAGTAAAGATTTACTAATTCCTTTTTTTCGTTTAGCTCTATGAGCACTTATTGCAAATCGGTGTGATTCATCTCTAATTCTTTGAAGAAAGAAGAGAGTAGGGTCATTTTTTACAAATTTAAATTCTTTACCATTGTGAAAAAAAGTTTCATTACCACTATTTCTAAGTTTTCCTTTTGCTATAGCTACTATTGGTAAGTCATGAAGACCTAACTCATTTAGGGTTTCTCTAGCAACAGAGTATTGTCCTTTTCCACCATCGATTAAAACTAAGTCAGGAAAAGTGAGGTAGTTATCTTTTTCCTGAATAGCTCTTTTAAACCTTCGATTTAGCACCTCTCGCATCATTCCATAATCATCTTGTTCATTTTTCTTAATCTTAATATTAAATTTTCTATACCTTTTTTTGATAAATCCTTCATCGCCATAAGCAATTAAAGCTCCTACACTGTTGGTCCCTTGAATATGGCTGTTATCATAAACTTCAATTAAATTTATGTTTGTCTCTAGATTAAACTTACTAGAAACTGAATTAAATAATTCCCTATTATTTTGATTTTCATAAAGCTTCCTATTTAAACTATCTTTTGCATTTTTGACTGCTTGATGAATTACTTTTAATTTTGAGCCTTTCTTTGCAACAGAAATGTTAATTTGTTTTTCTTCTTTTTGGGAAAGAGTTTTTTCAATTAAAGTTTTTTCCTTAATTTCTTCTGATAAAATTATTGATGAGGGAACACTTTTGTTTTCATAAAATTGGGAAACAAATGAATTTAATATATCACCCAATTTTTCATCAGGATCATGTTTTGGAAAAAATGCTTGATTACCCCAATTTTGTTTTGAACGATAAAAAAAAACTTGAATACAAGTCTTACCAGACTCTTTATAACCTGCAATTACATCAGCCTCTATTAAATTTGCCTCATTAATTCTCTGAGATGACTGAATGATATTTAATGATTTAATTCTATCTCTCAAAATTACTGCTTTTTCAAAATCCAAATCCTCGCTTGCCTTTTCCATTTGGTCAGAAAGACTTCTTTGTATTTTTCTTGATTTCCCAGAAACAAATTCTATTGCATCATCAACTGTCTTTTTATATTCATCTTTTTCTATATAACCTACACATGGTCCAGAACATCTTTTGATTTGATATAAAATACACGGACGTTCTCTGTTTTTAAAAACCGTATCATCACAAACCCTTATATGAAAGATTTTTTGTATCATTTTAATAGTCCAGTTTGCTGAGCCAGCTGATGCAAATGGTCCAAAATAAAAACCTTCTTTTGTTTTTTTTCCTCTATGCCTTTTTATTTGAGGCCATTGATCTTTATTTCCAATAAAAATAAATGGAAAAGATTTATCGTCCCTTAAAAGAATATTAAATTTTGGTTTATGTTTTTTGATTAAATTTGCTTCCAAAAGTAAAGCTTCACTTTCGTTTGATGTTGTTGTTATTTCTAATCTTCTCGTTTGGGACAACATTCTTTCTGTTCTAATTATGTGATTTTTTTCTGTGATATAACTTTTAAGTCTATTTGGTAAATTTTTTGCTTTTCCAACATAAAGAATTTCTCCTTTATCATTTAACATTCTATAAACACCTGGAAGTTTGGGAATTAAGGTGAGTTCTTTCTTAATTACTTCTTTACCTATTTCAGAGCTTATCATGACTTCTTTTTTTGGTAATTTGAATACCAACAGATGAACATTCTTTCAAAATTTCTAATTTTTCAATTTTCAGCATTATTTTTGCAATTCTTTTATCTCTAAATAGTTCATCAAAAACAGCCTCAGCAAGAGTTTCCAAAAAATTATAATGTTTCTTTTTAACTAACTTTGTGATGAGTTTGACAATAGTATCGTAGTTTACAATAGATTTTATATCTTTATCATTTGATGGTTTTTTATCCTGATAATCAATTTCAAGACCAAATTTTACCTTTTGTGGTTTTTCTTTTTCAAAATCATAATATCCAAGTTTTAAATCTAAAATTAATTCATTTATGAGAATTTTTTTCTCATAATTAAATAAGCTTTTATTTTTATCTATTTTTATAATCTTAAGATTATTTTTTTTCATTCTTTGCCCTTAATAATATCAGGTGTTTGCCAATTTAAACTTTGACCACTATCAATTGCTAAAACTTGACCAGTAATAGAGCTGTTTTTTATAAAAAAGTCAACAGCATTACAAATTTCTTCTACATCAACTTTTTGTTTTAGTGGTGTAGACAAATATTGATTTTTAAAGTGTTTTTGAGACTGTCTTTTATTTTTAATTGTTGGTCCTGGAGCTATACCATTAACTCTTATATTTGGTGATAGGCTCATCGCGGAAGTCTTGGTTAATGTATATAAACCTGTTTTACTTAATGTATATGAAAAAAAATAAGGAGTAAGCTTAAATACTCTTTGATCAATTATATTTATTATATTGTTATTTTTACCTTTGATATTCTTTGAAAATTCTTTTGTTAAAAGAGCAGGGGCTTTAAGATTTGTTGAAATATGATTTTCCCAACTTTTTGAACTAAAGTTTTCTAATTTATCATTTTCAAATAATGATGCGTTATTTATTAGACAATCAAAATATTTTAATTTTGATTTAGAAAATTTAATTATTTTATTAACATCTTTTTCTTTACTCAAATCTGCTCTCACTAAATAAATTTTTGTGCCGTAATTTTGAAGTTTTTTCCTCAGATTTTCTGCTTTAGATTTAGATTTGTTATACTGAATTACAATTTGTTTATTTGGACCTGATAATTTCTTAGCTATTGCAGCACCAATCCTTGTTGCTCCTCCAGTAATGATTATCCTCTGTGCTTCCATTTTTTATCTTTTTTTTTTGTGACTTTAGTTCCAGGCATACCCATTGTCGATCTACCTTTTGGATAAAGTTTATTTTTTACATCATATTGTCTTATTTTAGGATTTAATGTGATTTCTAATTCTGTGCTTTCTAATTTTCTTATTTCATCTCTTATTTTTGCTGCCTCCTCAAATTCTAAGTTTGATGCAGCTTCTTTCATTTTTTTATCGAGAGCTTTTAAATGTTTTTTAAGATTACCACCAACATTTGAACCCTCACTAATTTTTACGTAATCTTTTTCATAAACACTCTCTAAAATATCATTAATTTCTTTTTTTACTGTTTTAGCATTAATTTTATGTTTTTTATTATATTCTAATTGAATTTCTCTTCTTCGTTCAGTTTCTTTAATTGCTTTTTTTATACTTTTTGTTTCTTTATCAGCATATAAGACTACCTTTCCATCAACATTTCTAGCAGCTCTTCCTATAGTTTGTATTAATGAAGTTTCAGATCTCAAGAAACCTTCTTTATCAGCATCTAAAATTCCAACTAAAGCACATTCTGGAATATCTAACCCTTCTCTTAATAAGTTGATTCCAACGAGGACATCAAAAACTCCCATTCTCAAGTCTCTCATAATTTCTATTCTCTCGAGAGTATCAATATCTGAGTGCAAGTATCTTACTTTAATTCCATTTTCGTGAAGATATTCCGTTAAATCTTCAGCCATTTTTTTTGTAAGAGTTGTAACTAAAACTCTATGATTATTTTCAATTACTTTTTTACACTCGTGCATTAAATCATCTACTTGATTTTTTGCAGGTCTTATCTCAACAGGCGGATCAATTAATCCCGTAGGTCTTATCACTTGATCTATAAACTTTCCTTTTGTTTGTTCCAGCTCCCAAGGTCCAGGAGTTGCAGAAACAAAAACTGTTTGAGTTCTCATTAAATCCCACTCCTCAAATTTTAATGGTCTATTATCCATGCAAGAAGGAAGTCTAAAACCATACTCAGCTAAAGTACTTTTTCTTGATCTATCTCCTTTGTACATTCCGTTTAATTGTGGAACTGTTACATGACATTCATCAACAAAAATAATTGTATTATCTGGAAAGTATTCAAACAGAGTAGGTGGTGGCTCTCCCGGTTTTCTTCCAGATAAAAATCTTGAGTAATTTTCAATACCAGCACAAGAACCAGTTGCTTCAATCATTTCAAGATCAAATTTCGTTCTTTCTTCTAATCTTTGCGCTTCAAGTAACTTATTTTCAGCCCTATGTTTTTTTAGAGTGATTTCGAGTTCTTTTTTAATATTAATTATTGCTTGCTCAATGGTAGGTTTCGGAGTGATATAGTGGCTATTCGCATAAACTTTAACTAAACTTAAATCTCTTACTTTGTCTCCAGTCAGAGGATCAAATTCTTCAATTTGTTCAAGTTTATTTCCAAATAAACTTAGACGCCAAGCTCTATCCTCAAGATGAGATGGAAAAATCTCTAAATATTCTCCTCTAGCTCTAAAAGTACCCCTATAAAAATTTTGATCATTTCGTTTGTATTGTAAGGCAACTAAAGATTTTATTATTTGCTCTCTGTTGTAATCATAATTTTTTTGAAGTGTTAAAGTCATTTTACTGTAAGCCTCAACAGAGCCTAAACCGTAAATACAAGAAACACTGGCAACTATAAGAACATCATCTCTTTCTAGAAGAGATCTTGTAGCCGAATGTCTCATACGATCTATTTGTTCATTTATTGAGGCTTCTTTTTCAATATATGTGTCTGATCTTGGAACATATGCTTCAGGAGTATAATAATCATAATAAGATACAAAATACTCTACGGCATTATCAGGAAAAAAAGTTTTCATTTCACCATAAAGCTGTGCAGCTAAAGTTTTGTTTGGAGCTAGAATTAAGGCTGGTCTATTAGTTTTTTCAATAACCTTTGCCATTGTAAAGGTTTTTCCTGAACCAGTTACACCTAATAATACCTGGTTGAATTCATCTTTATTAGCACCATTGACTAATTTTTTTATAGCATCAGGTTGATCACCTGCAGGTTTAAAATCAGATTTAATTTTAAATTTTTTTCCACCTTCAAGTTTTCCACTGATTTTTGGATTTTTACTCTGAATATGTGTAATTAAATCTTGATAAGTATTTTCCATATATTAAAGAAAGTAGTAGAATTAATTTATATTTCAATGAGCATAATATCAGACAGTTTAAAAAGAATTAAACCATCCCCAACTATTGCTGTTACACAAAAGGCAAGGGAACTTAGGGCAGTAGGAAAAGATGTAATAGGATTGGGAGCTGGGGAGCCAGATTTTGATACTCCAGAAAATATAAAAAATGCAGCAATCAAAGCGATTAAAAGAGGAGATACAAAATATACTGCTGTTGATGGAACACCTGAACTTAAAAAAGCAATTATTAAGAAATTTAAAAGAGAAAATAAATTAAATTATTCCATTGATCAAATAACTGTGGGTTCAGGTGGAAAACAAGTTCTTTACAACACATTTATGGCAACCTTAAACAGAGGAGATGAAGTAATAATACCAGCACCATTTTGGGTATCATATCCAGATATGGTTTTACTAGCAGGGGGAAAGCCAAAAATAATAAAATGCACTGAAAAAGAAGGTTTTAAATTAACTGCGAAAAAATTAAAAAATGCAATAACAAAAAAGACCAAATGGATAATTCTGAATTCTCCTTCAAATCCAACTGGGGCAGGTTATTCAAAAAAAGAAATTCAAAATTTAGCAAAAGTTTTAATTAAATATAAAAAAATTTTAATTTTAAGTGATGATATTTATGAACACATTAGATATGATAATTTTAAATTTTTTACTATTGCTCAAATTTCAAAACTAAAAGATAGAACACTTACAATGAATGGGGTAAGTAAATCATATGCTATGACTGGCTGGAGAATTGGTTATGCTGCTGGTCCTAAAAATATAATTAAAGCAATAGGAAAAATTCAATCACAATCTACCTCAAATCCTTCTTCAATAAGTCAAGCTGCTGCTATCGAAGCATTAAATGGAAAACAAGAATTTATAAAAACTAGAGCTAAGGCATTTAGAGAAAGACGAAATTTTGTTGTTAAAAGCCTAAATAATATTAAAGGGATTAATTGTTTAACTCCTAATGGAGCATTTTATGTGTTTCCTAGTTGTAGAGGCTTATTAAACAAAAAAACAAGATTAAAAAATGATACTAACTTTGTTCAAAAATTGCTTGAAAAAGAAAATGTCGCTGTTGTTCAAGGTTCTGCTTTTGGCTTAGATGGCTATTTCAGAATATCTTATGCCACATCAATGAAAAATCTAAAAAAAGCAATGTCTAGAATTAAATCTTTTTGTGAAAGTTTTAATCAATGAGATAAGAATTTTTCAGCTTCTAAGGCTGCCATGCAACCCATCCCAGCTGCAGTAACTGCTTGTCTAAATGTTTTATCTTTAACATCTCCTGCCGCATATACACCAGGAATATTAGTTTCTGTTGAGTCAGGTTTTGTAATTAAATAACCCTCTTTATCCATGTTCAATTGGTCTTTAAATAATTGTGTAGCTGGATCATGACCAATAGCAATAAACAATCCATCAAGTTTTATCTCATCAATTTTATTTGTTTTGACATTTTTTACTTTTATGCCTTTAACATTTTTGGGTTCTTTATCTCCAATAACATCTTCAACGATGGAATCCCAAATAATCTGAATTTTTTTATTTTCCATCAATTTTTTTTGGAGCAATTTTTCTGCTCTCAAGCTATCTCTTCTATGAATTAATTTCACTTTAGATGCAAATTTTGTAAGAAACATAGCCTCCTCTACCGCTGCGTTACCTCCACCAACAACAGCAACTTCTTTATCTTTAAAGAAAAAACCGTCACACGTAGCACAAGCTGAAACTCCAAAACCTCTAAACTCTTGTTCTGATTTTAGATTTAACCATCTAGCCTGTGCACCTGTCGAAATTATAATACTATCTGCAGTATATTTTTGACCACTATCACCAACAGCTTCAAACGGTTGAGATTTTAAATTTACTGAAGAAATATGGTCTTCAATCATTTCAGTTCCTACTGCCTTTGCCTGTTCTTTCATTTGATCCATTAACCAAGGTCCTTGAATAACGTCTGCAAATCCTGGAAAATTTTCAACGTCAGTTGTTGTAGTTAATTGTCCACCAGGCTCAGATCCATAAACTAAAATAGGATTTAACATTGCTCTAGCTGCATATACAGCAGCTGTGTATCCGGCTGGACCAGATCCAATTATTAACACTTTTGTGTGTTTAGTTGGATTTTGACTCATATCAAAGCTATATAGTAATTAATGACTAAATTAAAAGGCATATTATTAACTCAAGGAATGCATGGAATGATTAGTCAAGTTGAGGGATTGGCAAAAGCTTTAGATTTAGATTTTACACACCACACAGTTGAACTAAATAATTTTTGGGAAGCGATTCCTCCAAAGCTGACACCGATTTCACATAATGTTTATAAAAAACTGTATTTAAATGATTTTGATTTAATTATTTCTTGTGGTCGTAAAAGTGTTATTCCATCGATTCATTTGAAAAATACAGCAAATAAAAAAGTATTTAATATTCATATTCAAGATCCAAAAGTAGATTTTAATCATTTTGATTTTATTATTGCACCAGAGCATGATGCTCTGAAAGGTAAAAATGTAATAAGCACTAAAGGTGCTATACATTATCTTACTAAAGAAGAAATTGATAACCATGCTGATTATTTGAAAAATAGATTAGACTCAAAAAAAGATTATTTTTTACTAATACTAGGCGGGCCTACAAAACATTATAAATACTCAGAACAAAATATACAGATTATTCTTAATTTGTTTAATGATTTAGTTAATAAAAATAATCTTCAGGGAATTGTTATTCCTTCAATGAGAACTCCAAAAAATATAATTGAATTATCTAAAATTAAACTTGAAAAAAATAGTCTTGTGATAGACACTATAGATAAAAAAGCCTACCTGTCAGCTTTATCTTTAGCAAAATATATATGTGTGACATGTGATTCAACATCAATGATATCTGAAGCTGCTTTAACTGGAAAACCAATTTATTTTGCAGATATTCCAACAAATAAAAATGATCAAAGAATTAGAAAATTCAGAGAATTATTTAGTGAATTAAACATTATAAAAAAATTAGAAAATAGTTTGGAAAATTGGAACTATCAAAAACTTGATGAAACTAATAGAGTAGCAAGTATTATTAAACAAAAAATAAACTCATAATGTCGTTTTTAGATTCAATACAAAATAAATCAAAAAAACATGAATTTCCTTTTAGTCATTGGGAATATAATAATGCACTTACAGATGCAGCTATAGAAGAAATTATTAAAGCTGATATTCCAGATGTAAGCAAACATAATATTGACTATGATGGTACTAGAGCAATTGATGGTGGAGCGGCTGAATTTAGAGAGGGAATAGCTTCAGGTGGTGAAGCGATAAAATTTAGATGCTTCGTGAACAAAGAAAATGAAAATAAATTTCCAAATTTAGTTAGATTTATTAATGAACTTCAATCTAAAGAGGTTCACCAAACTATTTCGAAGATGATTAATAAAGATTTGTCAAATTCTTACGTAAGGTTGGAAGTAATTTGTGATCGAGAAGGTTTTTGGTTAAAGCCTCATTGTGATATTAAAGAAAAGCTAATGTCAGGTTTAATTTTTGTAAACAATGAGAATGAGTCAGAAGATTTAGGGACAGATTTTTATAACGAAAAATTAGAAAAAGTAAAAACCGTTCCATATAAGCATAACTATGGATATCTTTTTACTAGTGGACCGAATACATGGCATGGAATGGAAAAGAAAAAAATAGTTAAAGAAAGAAGATGTATACAAGTAAATTATGTAACTTTCGAAACAGATTGGAAGGTAATTACCTAAACATCCTGAAGAGATACAACTTCTAACTTTTTAGTTTTAAGCGATTTTATTGCTTCCAAGCATGCAAGTGCTGTTGACATATTGGTGCAGTAAGGAACTTTATTTTTAAGAGTTCCTCTTCTAAGGGCGATGGCATCATTTAATCTGTGCTCAGAATTTCCTCCGCCTGTATTAATTACTAGAGCAATTTTTTTAGAGTCCAATATGTCTACTATGTGAGGAGATCCACTGCTTACTTTGTTAATAATTCTACATTTCATTTTATGTTTTCTAATGTATTCAGCGGTTCCTCTTGTTGCACATAACGTAAAATCTAATTTTATAAGTTCTTTTGCTAAACCAATTCCCTCATCTTTATGAGAGTCTTTCAAAGATATGAAAGCAAGTCCTTGTTTTGGTAAAGAGTTATAAGAAGCTATTTGACTTTTAGCAAATGCCATCCCAAAGTTTCTATCAAATCCCATTACTTCACCAGTCGACTTCATTTCAGGACCTAAAAGTAAATCACTGTTAGGGAATTTATTAAATGGAAATACTGCTTCTTTAACTGCATACATGCCTTTAGAATTTTCTTTTAAGTTAAATTTGGATAATTTTTCACCAGTCATTACTCTTGATGCAATTTTTGCAAGAGGTAGACCTTTTGCTTTTGAGACAAATGGTACTGTTCTACTTGCTCTAGGATTAACTTCGATAACATAAATTTCATCTTTTTTGATTGCAAATTGAACATTCATAAAACCTTTAACTTTTAAAGCTAAAGCTAATTTTTTAGTTTGATCTTCAATTTCTTTGATTAAGTATGGTTTGATAGATATTGGAGGTAAGCTACAAGCTGAGTCACCAGAATGAATTCCAGCCTCTTCAATATGCTGCATAATACCTGCCACATGTACTTTGTTTCCATCTGATATTGCATCAACATCAACTTCCATTGCATGATTTATAAATTTATCAATTAGAATTGGATTTTTTTCAGCTGCTTTGAATGCTTCCTCTACAAAATTTTTGAGCTGGCTTTTTTCATGCACAATTTCCATTGCTCTCCCTCCTAGAACATATGAAGGTCTAACCATCAAAGGCAAACCTATTTTATCAGCTATTTGAATAGCTTGTTTAAAAGTTTTAGCAATTCCACTTTCAGCTTGTTTTAGCTTCAACCTATCAAGTAAATTTCTAAATCTATCCCTGTCTTCTGCTAAATCAATCGATGTATATTGTGTTCCCAGGATCGGAAGCTTGTTATCGTATAAAAATTTTGCAAGTTTAATCGGGGTTTGACCACCAAATTGAGTAATGATCCCAACTAAGTTTCCTTTTTCTTTTTCTTTCTTAATTATATTAAAAACATATTCTTCTTTGAGTGGCTCAAAATACAATCTATCACTTGTATCATAATCTGTTGAAACTGTTTCAGGATTACAATTAACCATAATCGTTTCAAATCCAGCTTCTTTTAACGAAAAACTTGCCTGACAACAACAATAATCAAACTCTATTCCTTGACCTATTCTGTTAGGACCACCTCCTAAAATAATAATTTTTTTCTTATTAGATGGATCTGCTTCACATTCTGAATTAATTGAGAAACTTCGCTGGTATGTTGAATACATATATGGTGTAAATGATTTAAATTCAGCTGCACAAGTATCAACTTTTTTAAAGACTGGTAAAATTTTAAGGGCAGTTCTTTTTCTTCTTACAACATCCTCAGATATATTTGACAATTCTGCTAATTTTTTATCAGAAAACCCTATTGATTTGACTCTATTAAATTCATTGAAGTCTTTAGGCAAACCTTTATTTTTAATCTGAATTTCATTATCTACTATTTCTTTAATTTGCTCAAGGAACCAGGGATCAATTTTTGATAAATTATAAATTTTTTTCAAATTCATTCTTTTTCTAATTGCTTCAGCAACAAGTAACAGCTTGTTAGGAATATTTTCTTTAAGTTTTTTTTCAATCTGTTTTTTACTAAAATCAAATATTTTATCTAATCCTGAAAAACCAGTTTCAAGAGATACAAGAGCTTTCTGAAATGACTCTTTAAAGTTTCTTCCTATTGCCATTGCCTCACCAACTGATTTCATTGATGTACCTAAAGTTGCTGGAGAAGTTGAAAATTTTTCAAAAGTAAATCTTGGAATTTTTGTAACCACATAATCAATACTTGGTTCAAATGAAGCAGGTGTTACTTTCGTGATTTCATTTTTTAATTCATCTAAAGTGTAACCAACTGCAAGTTTTGCAGCAACTTTTGCGATTGGAAATCCAGTTGCTTTTGATGCAAGTGCTGATGATCTTGATACTCTAGGGTTCATTTCAATTACAACCATTCGCCCATTTTTAGGATTAATTGCAAATTGGACATTTGATCCACCTGTTTCAACTCCAATTTTTCTTAAGCACGCAATAGAAGCATTTCTCATTACCTGGTATTCTTTATCTGTTAAAGTAAGTGCTGGTGCGACTGTTACCGAATCCCCAGTATGAATCCCCATCGGATCAACATTTTCAATAGAGCAGATGATGATACAGTTGTCTTTTTTATCTCTTACAACTTCCATCTCAAATTCTTTCCAGCCCTCTAGACATTCTTCAACTAATACTTGATTAACTGGAGACTCGTGTAGTCCACTTTTAATTATCTTAAAGTAGTCTTTTTTATTCTTTGCTATACCACCACCAAGTCCTCCCAGTGTAAATGCAGGCCTTATGATTGCAGGTAAACCAATTTTTTTTAAAACTTTAGAGGCTTGATTGATATTGTTTACAATTTCAGATTTAGGTAAATCTAAACTAATATCTATCATATTCTTTCTGAATTTCTTTCTATCCTCTGCATTAGCAATTGCCTTAGAGTTTGCTCCTATAAGTTCAATCTTATATTTTTTTAAAATTCCTTTTTTCTCAGCTTCCATTGCGAGATTAAGTGCTGTTTGACCACCCATAGTTGGTAGAATTGCATCTGGTTTTTCTTTTTTAAGAATTTTCTCTAAAACTTCTAATGTTATTGGCTCTATATAAGTTTTATCTGCAACATCTGGGTCAGTCATAATAGTTGCAGGATTTGAATTAATTAAAATTACTTTGTAACCTTCATCTTTTAATGCCTTACAAGCTTGTGTACCTGAATAATCAAATTCGCATGCCTGACCAATGATAATTGGCCCAGCGCCTACAACTAATATTTTTTTAATATCTCTTCGTTTTGGCATTTTTTTTCATATTGTTAATAAATTCTTTAAACAAGTAAACGCTATCCTGTGGTCCAGGGTTTGACTCTGGATGATATTGCACTGAAAATATTGGTTTGTTTTTAAGTCTTATTCCTTCAATGGTATTATCAAAAAGAGATTTATGAGTTACTTCAATTTTTTTTGGTAAAGTTTCTTCAACCACTACAAAACCATGATTTTGACTGGTGATTTCAACTTTATCATGGACTAAATTTTTGACAGGATGGTTTGCGCCTCTATGTCCTAACTTCATTTTTTTTGTTTGTCCACCCAAGGCTAATGCTAAAATTTGGTGCCCTAAGCAAATACCAAATATAGGTAAATTTTTTTTGATTAATTTATTTAGTATTTCAATTGCATATTTTCCTGTTGCAGCAGGATCGCCAGGACCATTGGATAAAAATATTCCGTGCGGTTTAAGATTTAATATTTTTTCAGCAGAAGTTTTGCAAGAAACAACAGTTACTTTACATTTGAAGTCTGAAAAATATCTTAAAATATTTTTTTTGATCCCATAATCAATTGCAACAACATGAAAATAATTATTTATATTTTTCGTATATCCTGTTCCTTTTTTCCAAGTCTTAAAGCCTTTCCAAATATAGTTTTTTGGGGTCGTTACAGTCTCTGCAAGATCAAGATTTTTTAATCCACCCCATTTAATGGTTGAGTTTATTAATTTGCTAAAATTAAATTTTCCATTTTTTGAATAAGAAATTGTTCCCTTAGGTGCCCCTTTATCTCTAATAAAGTTTGTTAAATTTCTAGTATCTAGCCCTGTAATTCCTACAATTTTATTTTTTTTGAGCCAGGCATCTAAATGCAAAAATGCTCTATAATTTGAAGGTTGAGTTATTTCAGAATTAAAGATTACACCCCTGGTCCAGATTTTGTCAGATTCTATATCCTCTTTGTTAGTTCCAACATTTCCAATATGTGGGAATGTAAAGTTTATAATCTGACCTGCATAGGATGGATCAGAAATAATTTCTTGGTAACCGGTTAATGAAGTATTAAAGCAAACTTCTCCAGTTGCTTCTCCCTGATATCCAATTCCAATCCCTTTAAAAACTTTCTTATTTTCGAGAACTAAAACGCCTGTATTAAATTGTGAATTTTTTGAGTTTGTTTTTTTTACTTTTTTGATCAATTACAACTCATAAGTTAAAGGTTAATACAATAATTGATTTATTATCGCAACAGAGATGTATTATAAAATTGTAAAAAAACAATTTTTCTTTTGAAGATTTTTTTCTTTGAAGTAGATTAAAAAATATATGTCATTAAAAGAAACAATCGAAACTGAATATAAAAACGCTCTAAAAGCTAAAGATAAAACAAAAATATCAACTTATAGGTTAATTTTATCATCAATCAAGGATCTGGATATTTCAAATAGGTCTGGTCCAAATAAAAAAGAGACAGATGATGAAGATATAAAAAAACTTCTAAAAAAAATGGTCAAACAGAGGGCCGAATCAATAGACATCTACAAAAAAAATAATAGAGCAGATCTCTTAGAGGTAGAGCAAAATGAATATAATATTCTAAATGGGTTTTTACCAAAACAGCTTGGTGAGGAGGAAACTAAAAAAATTTGTGCAGAACTGATTTCTAAACTTGGTGCAAATTCAGTTAAAGATATGGGGAAAGTAATGGGTGAATTAAAAAAACTACATTCAGACGAAATTGATTTTTCAAAAGCAGGTCCCCTCATTAGAGAATTATTAAATAGTCAATGAAATATCCTAAAGAATATCTTGATGAAATTAAAACAAGGTTAAAAGTTTCAACTGTTGTATCAAAGTCTATTGTCTTAAAAAAAAGAGGAAAAGAGTTTGTTGGCTTGTCTCCTTTCAAAAATGAAAAAACCCCATCATTTACAGTCAATGATGAAAAAGAATTTTATCATTGTTTTGCAACATCAGAGCATGGAAATATATTTGATTTCGTAATGAAAACTCAAAATCTTAAATTTGGTGAAGCAGTAAAGCATTTAGCTCAATTAGCAGGAATACAACCTTATACGTTTTCAAAACAAGATGAAGAAAGAGAAAAAAAGTGGAAAGAATACCAATCAATTTTTAGTCAATATGTAGATTTTTACCACAACGAATTATTAAAAAATGAGAGTTATTATGTTGCGAGAGATTATTTAAAAAATAGATCTTTAACTAAAGAAGAAGTTAAAAAATTTAAAATTGGATATATACAAAAAAATCCAAATTTCTATGAAAAATTAAAAGATGATTATAGTGAGCAAACTTTAGCTGAGACTGGTTTGTTTTATTTGGATGAAAAAAAAAAAATATATGTTGAAAGATTTAGAGGGAGATTGATTTTTCCAATCAATAATATTTCAGGTCAACCAATAGCATTAGGTGGAAGAATAATTGAAAATCTAGACTATTTAGCTAAATATATAAATTCACCTGAAACAATTTTTTTTAAAAAAGGATCCAATTTATATAACTTAGATGTAGCTAGAAAACTTTCTAAAAAAATAGATTACATTTATTTAGTTGAGGGTTATATGGATGTAGTTGGTTTAAGTAAAAATGGAATAGACAATGTAGTTGCAAATCTTGGAACTTCTTTGACAGATAAACAAATTTTAACACTTAACCAATTTTTCGATGATATAATTATCTGCTTTGATGGCGATGAAAGTGGTTATAAAGCAGCATTTAGAGCAGCTGAGAATTCTATTAAAGAACTAAAGCCCGAAAAACAAATTTCATTTTTATTTTTACCAAACCAGGAAGACCCCGATAGCTATGTTAATAAAAATGGCAAAGCCAGTTTTATTGATCTTACCAAACAAAGCAAATTATCTATTCATCAATTTATTTTTAATCATTACAAAAAACAAACAGAAAACAATCCTTCTTCGTTGGCGATTTTCGAAAAAAAATTGAGAAATATTGCTAACACAATTAAAGACAACTTTATTAAAAAATATGTATTGGAATATTTCTTAGAAAAAATCGCGGAATTAACTCCACACTCAAATTATAATAAAAAAAATTATAATTATAAAAAAATAATTAAATCTTTAGAAAGTACAAAAAAAATATTAAAAGAAAGCCAGTCTCTAACTGGAGTAGAGCTAAAAGAATATTCATTACTATATCTTATAATTAATAATTTAAATTTAATTCAGGAAAATTTGAATTTAGTAGAAAATAGTAAAATGTTTACAGAAATGAATAAGCAGATATTAAATAAAATAATTCAAAAATTAAAAACTGGTGAAAAATGTTCCAAAATTGACTTAGATATAGATCCTGAGATATTAGGCAAGATTAATCGATTTGCTCCAATTAAAAATATTTTAAAAAATAAGTCTAAAGATGAATATGAAACAATTGAATTACTAGAGGATATAAGTAGAGATCTTATGAATTATGATTTAGAACATCGAATCTTGGAGTTAGAGTCTAAATTTTCGAAAGATTTAAGTGAAGCAACATTTAATGAGCTAAAAGAGCTGAAAAAAAAGCAAAATATCAATTAATCTTATAAAATTAGTAATGGATTTTTGTTAATTTGACATTATATAAGACTCCCTAACTTATATTGTCGTGGAACGAATTATAACTAAATCATTTGCTAGATTAATGGGTCGAGGAACTCATAGGGGCTTTATAACTTATGAGGAATTAAGCAAGTCTCTTGGTAAAAGAAATCTTTCAGATGAAAATTTGTCTCAAGCGTTCATCCATATTCTTGATGAAGGAGTTACACTTGTAGAAAAAAAATCTGATTATAAAGTTTTAAGAAAAAAAGAGTCATCCTCTAAAGAAGAGGGTAAAACTATAGAAAAAAGTGACGACCCTATTAGAATGTATCTAAGAGAGATGGGTGGAGTTGAGCTTCTTTCACGAGAGGGTGAAATTGCAATAGCAAAAAGAATTGAGGCTGGTAAAGACATAATGTTAATTGCTTTATCTCAAAGCCCAATTACTGCTCAACAATTTTTTGAATGGAATGAGAAATTACAAAAAGATGAAATTTTAGTAAGAGAGATAATTGATATCGATACTAATTACATGGAAGATGAAAATACTGGACCGAGTGCTAAACAAAAAAATGCTGGTGAAAGTGAAAAAGAGGACGGAACTTCTGAAGATGATGATTTTAATCCTACACTTGCAGCAATGGAAACAGAAATAAAACCAAAAGTTTTAAAAACTGTCCATACTCTTACTAAAGAGTACAATAAACTTATCAACTATCAAAAAGAAAAGCTAAATTTTGTCTTAAATTCAAAAACTTTTTCACCTGCAAAGGAAAGAGGGTACGAAAAAATTGTTAATGATATTTTAAATAATATTAAATCTCTTCAACTATCTCCGTCTGTTTTAGAAGAACTTGTTCAAAAACATTACGTGGAAAATAAAAAGATTATTTCTCTTGAGGGAAATTTATTAAGATTAGCAATGGACCATAAAATTTCAAGAAATGAATTTATAAAATTCTATATTGGCAATGAAATAAATCCAAATTTAAAAAAGTTTTTAGACACAAATACGAATTGGAAACAATTTTTTGCAAAAAATAAAGAACAATTTAAAAATATTAGAGAAAGATTAATTGAGATGAGTCATAGACTTGGAATATCTGTTACTGATTTTAAGAAATTAGTTAGTAGAATTCAAAAAGGTGAAAAAGAGTCTAGAATCGCTAAGAAAGAGATGGTAGAGGCTAACTTAAGGTTAGTAATTTCAATTGCTAAAAAATATACTAACAGAGGCTTACAATTTTTAGACTTAATTCAAGAGGGAAACATTGGTTTAATGAAAGCAGTTGATAAGTTTGAATATAGAAGAGGTTATAAATTTTCAACTTATGCTACTTGGTGGATTAGACAAGCAATTACAAGATCAATTGCTGATCAGGCAAGAACAATTCGAATACCAGTGCATATGATCGAAACGATTAATAAGATTGTGAGAACACAAAGACTAATCTTGAGTGAATTTGGCAGAGAAGCCACACCAGAAGAGTTAGCACAAAAACTTAGAATGCCTCTTGATAAAGTAAGAAAAGTATTGAAAATTTCTAAAGAGCCAGTTTCGTTAGAGAAACCAGTTGGTGATGAGGAAGATAGTAGTTTAGGTGATTTTATAGAAGATACAAAGGCGCTTGCACCATTAGAACAAGCTATAAAATCTAATCTAGGTGAAGCTACCACAAAAATACTTTCTACACTTACTCCGAGAGAAGAGAGAGTTTTAAGAATGAGATTTGGTGTAGGAATGAATACTGATCATACCTTAGAGGAAGTAGGACTTCAGTTTTCAGTTACTAGAGAGAGAATAAGACAAATCGAAGCTAAAGCTCTAAGAAAATTGAAACATCCAAGTAGATCTAAACAGTTAAAAAGTTTTTTAGAAAGTTAATACCTATTGGACCGTTAGCTCAATAGTAGAGTACTGCATTGACATTGCAGGGGTAGTTGGAGCGTAACCAACACGGTCCACCAAAATTAAGGTAATATAACACTTAACTTATGGTAGTTATGAATCTAAATATTAAATTTAATAGTATTGTGATAGGGTTAAATATTAATGAAATGATCAATCTTTTTAAAGTAA
The DNA here is from genome assembly GCA_902592285.1 of uncultured Pelagibacteraceae bacterium. Classification (GTDB taxonomy): domain Bacteria; phylum Pseudomonadota; class Alphaproteobacteria; order Pelagibacterales; family Pelagibacteraceae; genus Pelagibacter. Next base: position 60,618 of record CACJED010000001.1, read on the forward strand.
TTTAACTTAAAACTTAATGCGTAAATTCAAAAAATTATATCTAATATTATCACCTTACGAGCGTAAAAGAGCTTGGTATTTACTTTTTATGATTATTGTAATGGCCTTGATAGATATGCTTGGAGTTGCATCAATAATGCCATTCATAGCTTTACTTACAAATCCAGATATTATTGAAACTAATGCAATTTTAAAATTCGCATACTTAAAGGGAAGTTTTTTTGGAATCGAAAATGAAAAACAGTTCTTGATCGCAGCAGGTATATTTGTTTTTTTATTATTGATCACTTCAATCTCATTTAAAGTTTTGACTACCTACTTTCAATCAATATTTATTGAAATGACAAAACACAATATTTCAGAACGTCTAGTAGGAAAATATCTTTATCAACCGTATACTTGGTTTTTAGATAGAAATAGTTCGATTCTTGGTAAATCAATTCTTTCGGAGGTCGGGAATGTCATGGGAAGAGGTTTAACTCCAATGATATCATTAATATCTAACAGTTTACTTACTTTATTGTTGTTTGTATTATTGGTCCTAGTTGAACCTGCGCTTACTCTAATTGTAATTTTAATTGTAAGTGTATTTTATGGACTAGTTTATAAATTTAATCAAAATCTAATCAAAAGAATTGGAGAAGAGAATTTCAGGGCCAACGAAATACGTTTTAAAGTATTGTTAGAAGCTTTTGGCGCAACTAAAGAAATAAAATTAGCTGGGCTAGAAAATATTTTTTTAAATCAGTTTTCTAATCCATCAAAAATAATTGCTAAAAATTCATCTTTAATAAATATCATAAGTCAGATTCCACGTTACACACTCGAGGCAATTTCTTTTGGGGGAATGATTTTAATAATTATTTATTTCATGATAAGCAGAGGCGATATAACAAATGTACTACCAGTAATTGCTCTTTATGCATTTGCAGGTTATCGTTTAATGCCTGCTGTACAAAAAATTTTTGTTAATATAACTAACTTGAAAGTGGTAGGACCCTCTATTAATAGTTTATATGAAGATTTAAAAAACTTAAAAAGATCAGAAAATTATAAAAATAAAGATTTTTTAAAATTAGAAAAAGAGATTAAATTAAAAAACATAAGTTATAACTATCCAAATTCATCTAGAACAGTACTAAAAAATATAAATTTAAATATACCAGTGCATCAGACAATAGGAATAGTAGGAGAAACTGGTAGTGGCAAAACTACTACAGTTGATATTATTCTTGGATTGATTGAAGCTCAAGATGGATCATTAGAAGTAGATGGCAAAGTTATTGATAAGGATAATAAAAGAGCTTGGCAGAATTCTATTGGTTACGTTCCTCAGCAAATATTTTTGGCTGACGATACAATTTCTGCCAATATTGCTTTTGGAAAAAAAAATAATGAGATTAATCAAGATGATGTTGAGAGCGCATCTAAAATTGCAAATTTACATGAATTTGTTGTAAATGAATTACCTTTAAAATATCAAACACTTATAGGAGAAAAGGGTGTAAGACTCTCTGGTGGGCAACGTCAGCGAATTGGAATTGCGCGAGCACTTTATAATAGACCAGAGTTGTTAGTTTTTGATGAGGCAACAAGTTCTTTAGACAATCTTACTGAAAAAAAAGTTATGGAAGCTATATACAATACTAAAGGTAAAATTACAAAAATTTTAATTGCACATCGTTTAACCACTGTAAAAAAATGTGATAAAATTTTCTTATTTGATAAAGGCACTTTAGTAAAAGAGGGTACTTTTGAAGAACTTTTACAAATAAGTGAAAAATTTAGAGAAATTGCAGACAATTAGTTTAACTAAATTATCTAATTTTTTAATTTAAAATTTTAAATATCTTTTTTTTTATTTCTCTTATGCTTTTAGTAGTATCAATTTTAATTAATTTAAAATTAGAAATAGCAGTATTCTGAAAATACTTTTTTGTTTCATAATTTGCTTTTTTAATTGATTTATTTATTTCATTGACACTTAAATCCTTCATTCTTTGTGGTAGTCCCCTAACTCTTAATTTTAATCTCTTGAGTTGTAATTTTGAATTGCAATTACTGTAAATTATAAAATCTGATTTTAAAAAATATTTATTAAATTTTTTGATTTCATTTTTTGAAACAGTTTCATTAGCATAAAAATAATCTTGTAAAAAATACATAATTATACCTGGTTCCATAATTAAAAATTCGTCATCTGATAAAATTTTTTTCAACATTTCTATTGAATGTATGTGTCTATAAATTAATAAAATAGTTCTATAAAAAAATTCTCTTTTATAAATTTTTTTAAAGAATAATCTTTTGTAAAATATTAGATAAAAATTTATTATAATAATTATTACCTTAGTTTTGATTAAAAATTTAGTTATGAGGTTTAAATTTTTAAATTTATAGAAATTTTTGCTATCACTGCTATGAAAATAAATCTGCTTACCGTTTTTTTTAGTTTTTTGTAACTTTGAGCTTATAAAAGTTTTACCAGAACCAGGCGGCCCCACTATTTCAATCAATTTGGGCATTTTGTAATAATTTTTTTAATTTTCTTAACAATTGACTAGATCTTTAACATATAAATTATAAAACTAAATTATTATATTCATTTTTAACTAAATCATTTTTTTTATTATAATACATTTAGTCTCAAAACTATTTTATATTTTAAAAAATAAGTTATCCATATACAGTTAATTTATTTTATAAAATGAAAATTACATATATTGCTGAGACATCCTTAACTAATAGAAGTGCATATACTCATCATGTGCTTAAGATGTGTGATGCTTTTTCCAAAAAAGGTGATGTAGAACTAATCATCCCATCTGTTAAAAAAAAATTAAATTTTAGGAAAATTAAAAAAAATTTTTTACTTAAAACAAAAAAAAACTTTAAGGTAAAATCAATTTTAAAGAATGATATCGTGAATTTTTTAAATCGTTTTTTATTTGGTTTAAAGGTTGCTTATTATTTGAGAAATAGTAAATCTGAAACAATTATTTCCCGAAGTTTAATTTCAAGTTTTTTTTTATGTGTTTTTGGAGTAAATCATCATCTAGAAATACATAATGAATTAAAGGGTTTAACAAAATTTTTGTTAATTAATCTTAATTACATTAATTCCAAATACTTAATTAGAGTCATTTTAATTTCAAAATCTTTAAGTAAAAAATTTAATTCTATTGAAAGGGAAAAATTGTTAATTTTACATGATGCAGTTGATGTGAAAGATTTTAGATTTAAAATAAGAAACTCAAAAAAGATCAAATCTGTAACTTATGTTGGAAGTTTTTACAAAGGAAAAGGCGTTGAGCTTATACTGAAACTTGCAAGTAAATTTCATAAAATTGATTTTAATATTTATGGAGATTTATTGGACAATGCCTATAAAAAAATGAAAAATGTAAAATTACACGGGTATGTTAATTATAATCAGGTTCCTAAAATTTTGGTAAACTCTGACATCTTAATTTTACCCAGTGCCAATGTTCAATTTGGTAGAGCAAAAAATATAAATATTACAAATTATAATTCACCTTTGAAGATGTTTGATTATTTAGCTGCAGGAAAAATAATTTTGTCATCTAAACGTGATGGAATTTGTGAAGTGTTAAAACATAATTACAATTCAATAATTGTTAATAAATATAATTTAGAGTCTTGGTCTAATGCTTTAAATTCAATTATTAAAAAAAGATATAACTTATCTAAATTAAGGAAAAACTCTCTTAAAACATCTAAAATATATACGTGGGATAAAAGAATTATTAAAATATTAAATACATTATAAAAGTATAATTTTATCAGCTTTTATTAAAAGATTATTTTTAAACTTAGATATAATTTCATCAAATTGATATTTACTATAGTATATAAATGTTAAACAATGTATATAATCTCAAAAATTAAAGGGCCTGTAGCTCAGTTGGTTAGAGCAGTACACTCATAATGTATTGGTCCCAGGTTCGAGTCCTGGCGGGCCCACCAAAACAAATACAAATAAGTCTTAAATTATTTTTAAAATCTGAATTAATTATGATAAATAACTAATTTTAAAATAAATAAAAAAAATTTTTTAAAATTCATAACCATAATGAATCATAGATCCATTTACGATATTTTTAAAAAAAGAAAGTCCAATCGATTTTTTGATAAAACCAAAAAAATTCCAAGAAAAAAAATTTTATCTATTTTAGAAAATGCAAATTACGCTCCAAATTCGTGTAATTTACAACATTTTTCCTTCATTTTAGTAGATCAAAAACAATTAATTACAAAACTTGCAAAAGAATCTACTGAAAAGATTAATTGGTCTCCTATGACATTAGTGGCTATAAATGATACAAGATTTTCAAAAAAAAGAAGCGCCGGTATTCAAAGTGTTGCTGCTTCAATTCAAAACATCATTTTATCATTTGAAGAAAATAAAATGGGAGCCTGTTGGATAGCTGGATTTAAGAATGATCAATTTATAAAAGATACTCTAAATATACCAAAATATTATGAAATTACTGGATTAATAATAATTGGTTATAAAAAAAAAAGAATAAAGGATGATTATAGACCTTTCAAAAGAAAAAAAGATGAACTTTTACACGTTAATTCTTACGATAATGATAAGAAAAATATCAATCCAAGTTTATTTTTACATAAATGGAAATTTAATGAACTTATTGAATATAAAGATAGAATCGGCTCCGTATATATTCCCAGGCAAAAACTAAATGTTTATACTCATCAAATTGCTAAATCTTCGTCAGATATATTCTTGAATTTTATAACAAAAAATTTTTTAAATACATCGAAGATGGATATTCTAGATATTGCAACATATGAGGGTTCATTTGTAAGAGAAATAAATAAAAAAATAAAAACAAATTTATATATCTCAGAATTTTCTGATTATTACCTATCATTATATAAAAAAATTTATAAAAAAATAAAAACTATAAAAATAAATAAAGAATATAAAATTGTGTCAATTAGAAAAAAGAAATTTAATTTTATTTCATTAATATTTAAAATAGAATTTTTACCAAATATTAAAAAGTTATTATCGGAAACATACAAAATTACACATAAAAATGGTTATATGTATATTACCAGTTTAACAATATTTAATCTTAGGTGTTTGTTTTATTTGGCTCAAAGGTTGATGCCAAAATCTAACGTATATGAAATGAATAGATTATATCAATTTGGCCCATATAGATATTTTACTAAGTATAATATTGAAAAGATGATTAAAGAGTCTAACTGGAAGATTGTAGAAAAAGGTGTCGAAGGGAAGTTTTTTAATAAATTTAACTGGTGGATTTTAAAAAAATATTAATTTTTTTTATCGATCGTTTAATAAACGAGTAAATTCCTTATTTTTATAAATTTCATCATGGTATTTTATTGCTAGCCAACCTTTTAAAGAAAGAATCAGAAACTTTATTTTACAAAGTTCGGTAGATTCCGTTTTGTCATAAATGTTTACATACTCGACAATCCCATATTTTTTATAAAAATATTTTTTAATCGAACTCATTACTATAATTGAGTTATTCAAATATTTTTCATTTTTAGTTAATTTATATAATTTTATTAAAGCAACAGCAAAATCTACTTGTTGATCACAATGTGCTTTATCACTTTTTTCAGTTGATGGTAGCATATGAAATTTATCTATCTTTTTAATAAGTTCATTAGCGATTTTCTCTGCCTCAAAAACAAAATATTCATCTTTAAGATAAAAATGAAAATCACATAATAAATCTACAAGTTGGGCATTAGAGGCTTCCCATAAACCTTTTTCATTTTTAGACCATTTGTTTATGAAAAGATAATTTTCATTTTGTAAGTATTTTTTGAGACTTTTGTACCAATTATAAATCAAATCTCTATATATTTTATCTTTTGAGACAATATAAACACTTAATATAGAAGCAATAGCATTAGTATTTTGTTTGAATAACGTAACGCTTTTATTTTTTTTATTTATTTGTTTTTTAAAAATCATAATACACAATTTATCAAATAGATTTTTTTTCCCTAAGTATTCTAAGTAATCTGGAAACAAATTATATTTTTTAAAAAAAGAGTTTTCAGTCCATAATCTTATAATTTTTTTGGCGATCATTAAATTTGATTTGAAATTATTAGAATCTTCTTTAAAAATTAGAAGTTCAGGATACATCGCACATCCATTCATTGTACAAATAGGCAAAAAATATGTAAATTTAAAAAATTTTATTGCTACAGTTGAAATGAATTTTTTTTTTTCAATTTGTTTCTCAATTAAATTAAAATACTTTTTTATATGAGGGTTTTCATCTTTATTTTTATTTTCTAAATCAAATAAAATCAAACCATATATTAAATCTGACCAATCATAAGTGTGTATAATATTTTTTGAATGAAATTTTTTGTTTGAGAAATAAAAGTCTTTTTTTAAGGAATTATTTAATGCGTTAAATTCATTAGTTAAAAATGAATTTTTTTTGCATAAAACAAATAAAGGGACAATATCTCCAAAATCTTCGAAAATTGGATTATCGTTGATTATCTTGCCTGTGTTTGCATTTATATGAGATACAATATGTCCTTTAATTTTGTGAGTTGCACAATCTAAAATATTGAAAATATAATTGATTTCTTTTTCGATTAACAAATTAATTTTCTGAAAATTCTTCTAATGTTTTAAATAGAGCATTAATATCTCCATCATTAGTGTTTAATACAGATGAGAACTCTTCTTTTTGTGTTCTGGCAAGGCTTAATCCCTCGATAACCAAATCTCTTATTTTCGGATAGTCAGTATTTTTTGTATAAATCCTCCAGTTTATGTTAATTTCTGGTCGCGTGTCCGTTGCCACCAAGATACTTGAAACCATTGTATAATTTTCATTTATTTTTTCTTTAGAATTAACTTGGATTTCTGGATTTGAGTATTCTGCTAATCGACTAGAAAACGTTTTTAAGAAATATTCTTTAAAAAGTTTTTTATATTGCTCCTTTTGATCTTCATTTAAGGTTTTGCGGTAGGCACCTAAAGTGTACATTCCTATACCATCTATATCTACTGTTTCTTGAGCTATTAGCTTTAATTTCTCTATCTTTTGATCTATAGTTAAATTATCACCTAAAATTTGAGAAGCTCTATTAACAGTTGACTGAACAAATACGTCAGGTTCTATAGAATTTGAATTAGCAATATTAATAAATGAGAATATTATAAATAAAAAAAATAAAGATTTTATTTTTGATATCATCTATTGATATTAATTCTATTGAGTTTCTATCTCTTCCCAGTCACCTTCGTATATAATGTCGATAGTTGCACCAGTTTTAGTATTTTTAATTTTTCTTTGTCTATCTTGTAAGTATAAACTTTTTACTGAGGCATAAAAATCAAGAGAATTTTTTTCTAAATTTTCTAAAGTTTCCAGGTTTTTTGCTCTAAAATCAATTGCAGTTATAGTTTTTGTTAACATATAGTCTGATCTATCTAAATACTGATTATTACCATGTACAGAAACATTGTAGTAAGGATCACCACCCATTACATTAATAAATGAGCCAGCTGTATCCCTCAAAGTTGATGGTCCAAGCACTGGCAAAACTAAATAACAGCCTGGTCCAACTCCCCATACAGCTAGTGTTTGACCATAATCTTCTTTTTCATACTCAGAGAAACCCATTTCTGTTGCAACATCGAATATTCCTAAAATTCCTATAGTTGTATTAACTATAAATCGTCCAGTATTAATACCTGCAGTTTTAAGTTGGCCCTGTAAAACATTATTTGGTATTGTAATAAGTGAAGAGAGATTTACTAAAACATTATTTGTTCCTTTTCTCACAGGTGATGGAAGAGTCCTATATGCTTTTGCAACTGGTTTGAAAATAGCTTTATCTAACCCCTGGTTAAGAGAGAAAGTAGCTCTATTTAATCCCTCAAAACAATCTTTTACTGTTTCAGGTTTATTTTTTGTTAAATTAATTTCACCATCAGTGCCTGCTGTTGCTGCAAAAGTAAGAAAAAAAGTTAAAAAAAATGATATAAAAATTTTTTTCATAAAGTGTTATTATACTTAATTTTATATTATTATATTAATATAAAGTAAATCGAGATTTAGCACTAAAAGTGACATAAAAATGGCTTTAAAAACATACTTTAACTACTCACCAAATTTTTCTTTGAATAAAAGAAAGTCAAAACAAATAAAATTTTTAATTTTTCATTATACTGGAATGAAAAAAGAGTCTGAAGCTATAAAAAAACTTACTAAAATACAATCTCAGGTTAGTAGTCATTATTTCATAAAAAACAATGGAGATGTTATCAAATTAGTGCCAGATTTGTATATTGCTTGGCATGCTGGCAAGTCCTCATGGAAAAATTTTATTTCTTTAAATAAAAGTTCTATAGGGATAGAGATTAATAATCCTGGGCATAAATTTAATTATAAAAAATTTACAAAAAAACAAATTAATTCGATATTGAATTTAAGCAAAGTTTTAATGAAAAAATACAAAATTAAACCAAAAAATATTTTGGGTCATTCTGATATTGCGCCAAACAGAAAAATGGATCCTGGAGAAAAGTTTCCATGGAAATTATTGGCAAAAAACAAGATTAGTTTTTGGCATTCACTTTCAAAAAATTTATTAAAAAAAAATAGGAAAATTAAAATTAACAATAAAGATAAAAAGCTTTTTTTTAAAAATATATTTAAGATTGGATACTCAAAAAATTTTACGAATAAAATAGACAGTAATCATCATTTAAAATCAATTACTAAAGCTTTTCAAAGAAGATTTAGGCAAGAGTTAATAAATGGTAGAATTGATAAAGAGTGCTTGCTAATAAGCAATAATTTAATAAAGAAATACTATTAATTTTTACTTGAAGTTTTATAGTTTAGTATTAAATTGCATTCGCCAGATAAATGATTTATCGCTTTAATTTTATTTAAAGAGGAAAGTCCGGGCTCCGCAAGGATACAGTGCCAGATAACACCTGGCAGGGGAAACCCTAGGGATAGTGCCACAGAAAATAAACCGCCATAACATGGCAAGGGTGAAAAGGTGTGGTAAGAGCACACCGGTTCTATTGGTAACAATGAACGCTGGAAAACCCCACTGGGAGCAAGACTAAGTAGAGATGACATTGTATAATAACTAAAAGCCATCCTTGGCTCGTCATCAGGGTTAGTTGCTTGAGCTTAAGAGCGATCTTAAGTCTAGACAAATGATAAGTTTAAATGACAGAACCCGGCTTATAGTTTATCTGGCTAATTATTTAAAATTTCATAAAAATTGTAAATTAAACAATAGGTCAATTCTAGGATAGAACATTTTTAATTATCCTAAATTGAAGGTATTGACACTGTTATTAAAAACCCATAATATCCCATATATTCCCAAATAGGGGGATATAGAAATTTATGAATTATGTTTTTATCGAGTTACGAAAACAAATTGGACAAGAAAGGGAGGGTGTCAGTGCCTGCGAGTTTTAGGTCTCATCTATCTAATCTTGGGTACAATGGAGTGATTTGCTACCCATCATTTAATAATTTATGTATCGAAGCTTGGCCACAAGATAGAATAGAGAAGATTTCAAACACAATTGACTCTTTAAACCCATTTGAAGAAAAAAGAGATTTTTTTGCAACATCAATATTATCTGAAAGTATTAATTTACAATTTGATAGTGAAGGAAGAATTTTACTAACACCAAAATTATTAATACATGCAAAAATAAAAAATAGCATGTTATTTGTTGGTCAAGGCAAAACATTTCAAATATGGGAACCAAAAATTTTTGAAAAATTTAAGGTTAATGCGAAGAAAAAATCAAATTTAAATCGTGCTAGTCTTAAGTGGGAGCATGAACTAAATAAATAATTAGGGGGAGAATAAAATGACAATTAATATAAGAACACCAGAAATTAAAGAATTACAACCAAGACTTTTAGTTTTAGGAGTTGGAGGTGCAGGTGGTAATGCAATTAATGAAATGATAGACAACGGCATGCAAGGTGTAGAATTTATTGCTGTAAATACAGATGCACAAGATCTAAAACATAGTAAAGCAAAATCTAAAATCCAAATTGGTTTAAACTTAACAAAGGGATTAGGTGCTGGAGCTAAACTTGATATTGGTCAAGCTGCTGCAGATGAGTCTTTAAATGATATTGTAAATGTTTTACAAGGTGCAAATATGGTTTTTATCGCTGCAGGAATGGGTGGTGGAACAGGAACAGGTGCAGCACATGTGATAGCTAGAGCTGCAAAAGAGTTGAATATTCTTACTGTTGGAGTAGTTACACTTCCTTTTTTATATGAAGGTCCCTCAAGAATGAAAAGAGCTCAAATTGGACTTGAAGAATTAAGAAAACATGTAGATACAATTATAGTAATACCAAATCAAAATTTGTTTAAAATAGCAAATGAACAAACTACTTTTGAAGAGTCTTTTAATCTTTCAAATAATGTTTTAATGCATGGAGTACAAAGTGTTACTGACTTAATGGTAAGACCGGGCATAATAAATCTAGATTTTGCTGATGTTGAAACGGTTATGGCTTCAATGGGTAAAGCAATGATGGGAACTGGTGAAGCTGAAGGAGAAGGTAGAGCTATGGAAGCAACTGAAATGGCTATTAGCAATCCTCTTATTGATGACTATACTCTAAAAGGAGCAAAAGGTTTGTTAGTTAATATTACTGGAGGAAAAGACCTTAAACTTTTTGAAGTTGATGAAGTAGTAAATAAGATTCGATCAGAAGTTGAAGCAGATGCTGAAGTAATTATAGGTGCAATAACTGATGAGGCTCTTGCAGGTAAAATAAGAGTTTCTATTGTTGCTACCTCTCTTGATGGACAGCAGCCTGAAGCAAAATCAGTGATTAACATGGTTCATCGTATACAAAATAGAAATCCAGGTTACTCCGATTTTTCTAATATGGGAAAAACTCCATCATTTAATTTTTCAAGTAATAATTCTAACCCAATATCTCATGGTGCTAATGCTTTAAAAATGGAAAATGAAGTTGCATCAGAAACAATTAATCATGAGGTAATTAAAGATGATATTAATCAAATTAATAAACAATATCATGAAGAACTGCTTAAAAATCAAGAAGTAGAGAGTATTGTTGAGAATTCATCTAATGAAGAAGAGGTTTCATTTACTCATGAAGCTATTCAAGAAGATGTTAATTCTTTAAGAGAAGAAGAAGCTAAAAATGACCTAAGTGAATTTGGAGTAGACTCTAATTCACCAGATTTATTTAATAATGATAGTGAAACTTCTAATCCTAATGACTTATTTTCAACGGAAGATGATGATCAAGAGGATGATTTAGAAATACCTGCATTTTTAAGAAGACAAAAAAATTAATGGTCTTCGAAAAAATAAATGGAAGCCACCATAGTATCGGATAGTGTAAAACATTATCCTGTACTGCTAAAAGAAATTATTAGCGTTATTTCCCCTCAACATGGTGGCACATTTATTGATTGTACCTTTGGTCAGGGTGGGTACACAAGTGAAATTTTAAAATATCAAAATACTAAAGTTATTAGTTTAGATAGAGATATTAATTGTGAAATTATTGGAAAAAAAATTCAAAAAAAATATCCTGATCGTTTTCTGTTCAGAAATTTAAAATTTAGTAAATTAAATAACTTAAAATTAAAAAATCAAAATATTAAAGGTGTTATTTTCGATTTAGGCTATTCATATACACAAATTAAAGACCCCAAAAAAGGTTTATCATTTAATTCAGATGGAGATCTTAACATGATGATGGGATTAAATGATTTTTCAGCCAAAGATGTTATTAACAAACTTGAAATTAAAGAATTAGAAAAAATATTTAAATATTTTGGTGACGAAAAAGATGCAAAATTAATTTCAAAAAATATAATAAAAGAGAGAAAAATAAAAAAAATTGATACACAAGAACTTGTTAGAATAATAGAAAAATCGAAAAGAAAAAAAAACTATAAAGTTCACAGTTCTACAAAAACATTTCAAGCATTAAGAATATTTGTTAATAAAGAAATAAGTGAATTAATCAATGGTTTGGTAAATTCAGCTAAAATTTTGAAAAAGGATGGTATTTTAG
>CACJED010000002.1 GCA_902592285.1 uncultured Pelagibacteraceae bacterium
TTATAAAATTGAAAATCTTGAAAAGAAAACTCCTAATTTAGATGATGTTCAAACAAAGAATGAGATTTTAAATCTAATATATCAAAAAAATAAATTTGATTATAACAAAAAATTATTAAAGGAAATTAGGGATAAAAATTTTACTGATAATGATTTTTTAGAGTTAGGAAACGATAAAATTGAAACTCATACTTTAAATTCAATTAGAGATAACAAAAAATTTGAAATAAACTCTGTTCAAATGTTATATTCGCTCCCATTAAATTCTTTTACTTTAATTAATGATGAAAAAAATAATATCTATATGGTAAAAATTAAAAGTTATAACAACGAAAATTTAAAACTTAATAGTGACGATTATAATAAGTTTTTTAATAAAAAAAATACTAAAATGAGAAATGATATTCTAAAATCATATGATCTGTTTCTAAATGAAAAATATAATGTTAAGATTAATCAGATAGCAATAAATAACGTCAAAAATTTATTTCAATGATAATGAATCGAGGCTTCAAGGATTTTAAGTTTCGACATAGAAGCCAAAAAAATCAAATTATTTATACTTCAAAAAAAGTGAAGAATGATAAAGAAGTTTTAAATTTGATTGACAACTTCTTAGATGAAAAAAACAGCTTTATTTTTGAGTCTGTTGAAAAAGGTAAAATTAAAGGCAGATATACTATTTTTGGAAAAGATCCTGATAAGATTTGGGAATTCAATAATCATAATTCATATTTAATCCAAAAAAGTAGAAAAATTAAATTGAGAGATAAACCTGAAAAATTAATTGAAAAAATAATCGAAGATTTTAAATTTGAAACACCAAAAAATTTGCCAAATATTTGTTCTCTTATCGCAGGATATTTTTCTTATGACACAATAAGATATATCGAAAAAATACCTAACAAATGTAAAAATGATCTTAAGTTACCAGATGTAAGGCTTTTACGTCCAAGAACTCTAGTAATCCATGATAATTTGAAAAAAGAAATTTTTTTTATTAATAATATATTTAAAGATGAAAAAATTAAAAATTATCAAAAAAAATTCGAAGAAGTAAAATCGAATTTATTTAAGTTAATTATACAATCTTCCATCAAAAATATTGGAATTAAATCAAATCAAAAAACCAAATCTATAAAAGTTATATCAAACACATCAAAAAGTAAGTTTTTGTCTATGGTTAAAAGAGCAAAAAAATACATTAAATTAGGTGATATTTTTCAAGTGGTCTTAAGTCAAAGATTTGAGGCTAAAATGACAAAAAAACCAATAGATATTTATAAGAAACTCAGAATTACAAATCCTTCCCCTTTCATGTTCTTTTTCAATTTTAACGATTTTCAAATTATTGGGGCAAGCCCTGAAATATTAGTTAGACTAAGGGATAATAAAATTACTGTAAGACCTATTGCTGGTACAAGACCCAGGGGCAAGACAATCAAAGAGGATCGTTTTTATGAAAAAGATCTTCTAAAAGATAAAAAAGAACTCTCAGAGCATTTAATGCTATTAGATTTGGGAAGAAACGATGCTGGCAAGGTATCAAAAATTAATTCAATTAAAGTAACTGAAAGCTTTACAATTGAGAGATATTCACATGTGATGCATATAGTCTCTAATGTTGTTGGCAAATATAATAAGAAATTTTCTAAATTTAAATCTCTATTAGCTGGTTTTCCTGCAGGAACTGTCTCGGGGGCTCCTAAAATAAGAGCGATGGAAATAATTGACGAACTTGAGACAACAAAAAGAAAAGTTTATGCGGGTGGAATTGGATATTTTTCAGCAAATGGGGAATTTGATACATGTATAGCTTTAAGAACAGCGGTTGCAAAAAAAGATAGATTTTACGTTCAAGCTGGAGCAGGTATAGTTGCTGATAGTAAACCTATAAAAGAATATGAAGAAACAATTAATAAAGCCAAAGCCTTAATTAATGCACTAAAATGAAAAAAATAGTTTTAATAGATAATTACGATAGCTTCACATTTAATCTTTATCATTATTTATCTTCCTTAAAAGTAAATGTTGACGTAATTAGAAATGATCAGATTAATTCAGCAGAAATATTAAAAAAACAATATAGTAAGATTGTAATTTCACCTGGGCCCGGTAATCCTAATCAAGCCGGTAATTGTCTCAAAATTGTAAAATCTTTACATAAGATAATACCTATACTTGGTGTTTGTTTAGGCCACCAAATTATAGGTCAGGTATTTGGGTCTAAAATTGTTCAAGCTAGAAAACTAATGCATGGAAAAACTAGTAAAATAATATCAAAAAAAACTGGTATATTAAAAAATCTTCCTAAAACTTTTGAAGCTACTCGATATCACAGCTTAATAATTGATAAAAAAACACTATCTAAAGATCTTGAAATTACTGCTGAAACTAAAGATAGGATAATAATGGGTGTAAAACACAAAAAATTTAATGTTCATGGAGTGCAATTTCACCCTGAAAGTATTAAAACAAAAATAGGTATTCAAATTTTGAAAAACTTTTTAAAAATTTAGGGTTTATGAAACAATTCATAGAAAAAATTAAGATTAGAGAAAGTTTGTCTTTTGAAGAAAGCAAAGCAGCTTTTAAATTATTGATGGAAGGTGAAGCGAAAGATAAAGAAATATTTGATTTTTTGACACTTTTATCAGAAAAAGGTGAGACTTCAGATGAAATAGCTGGTGGTGTTTTTGTACTTAGAGATAAGTCTAAAAGAGTAAATGTGATTGATTGTATTGATACATGTGGCACTGGGGGAGATGGTATGAATACACTTAATATTTCTACAGCTTCTGCAATATTACTAGCAAGTATTGGTGTTAAAGTGGCAAAGCATGGTAATAAAGCCGTATCATCTAGGTGCGGATCAGGTGACGTCTTAGAAGCTTTAAATATAAAAATTGATTTAGAGCCAAATGATATAGAGACTCAAATAAATAAAAATAATTTTGGTTTTATGTTTGCACCTAATTATCATAGTGCAATGAAATTTGTTGGTCCAACTAGAAAAAAAATTGGAAAAAGGACTATATTTAATATGATCGGACCATTAAGTAGCCCTGCTCTAGTAAAAAAACAGGTTGTTGGAGTCTATAACAAAAAACTCTTAAAAATATTTGCAAATGCATTGAATAATTTAAAGATTAAATTTGCATGGATCGTTAATAGTGAAGATGGCTTAGATGAGATTTCTCCTTACGCAAAAACAAATGTGATACAATTAAAAGATAATAAGATTTCTGAAATTATTATTGATCCAAAAGAATTAAATGTAAATGCGGATAAATTTGATAATCTAGTTGGTGATGATGCAAAATTTAATGCAGACAAAATGATTAATATATTTAAAGGTGAGGATAATGATTTTTCTAAAGCTGTATGCTTAAATGCCGCTGCAGGATTAATAGTAAATGAAACTCATCAAAATTTTGCTGATGCATATAATAATGCAAGAGAACATATTTTATCAAATAAAGTAATTAAACATTTAGAAAAAATTCAAAATGGCTGAAAATGTTCTTGAAAAAATAATTCAAAAAAAAAGTAAAAAAATAGAAAATTTAAAAAAAACTATTTCATTAGAAACATTAAATAAATTAATTACTACAAATAAAACATTTGTTAATTTTAAAGAAAAAATCCAAAATAATATAAAAAAAAACAAATTTTCAATTATTGCTGAAATTAAAAAAGCGAGCCCTTCAGCAGGTGTAATTATCAAAGATTATGATCCAATCAAAATAGCTAATATATATAATAACAAAAAAGCTACATGTTTGTCGGTCTTGACTGAAGAAGATTTTTTTTTAGGAAACCTAATGCACATTAGTAAGATAAAAAAAGAGGTTAATTTACCGATACTTTGTAAGGACTTTTTTGTAGATAAATTTCAGATACCATTAGCAAAAAGTTATGGGGCTGATGCTATTTTAATTATATTAGCTGGTATCAATGAAGAACTCGCAATTAATTTATATGAAGAAGCTTTAAAATTAAATATGTCTGTTATAGTTGAGGTTCATACTGTGGAAGAAGCTAAGCAAGCACTTAAATTTAAAGATGCTCTAATAGGTATAAATAATAGAAACTTAAAAACTTTAAAAACTAATATAAATACAACTTTTGATATTTATGACATTTTAGTGAATCACCCAGGCCCATTAATTTCAGAGAGTGGAATAAAAACAAAAGAGGAACTTTTAGAACTTTCAAGTAAAACATCTATAAAAACTTTTTTAATTGGTGAATCACTTTTAAAGGATTTGGAAAATAATTCTATTTTTTCAGTTCTTTAGTTAAAAAACCCTTAATTTTATTAGTCTTTTTTACTATTGTTAATTTCAGAGAACTTTTATAGAACATTATTTGTACGATATTTGTTCTTATGTTAACAAAAAAACAAAAAAACCTGCTTTTATTTATCAACAAGAAGTTGAGAAGCTCTGGTGTATCTCCTTCTTATGAGGAAATGAAACAATCTTTAAACTTAAAGTCTAAATCAGGAATTCATAGATTAATTAGCGCTTTAGAGGAAAGAGGATTTATTAAAAGATTAGCACATAAAGCACGAGCATTGGAAGTAATCAAATTACCAGAAACTGCTTCGGCAAATGATATTTACAACAGTTTTTCACCTAGTGTTATTAGAGGAGGTCTAGATGAAAAAAAACCTATGTCTGATGATATAGAAGTACCTGTTTTAGGTAAAATAGCTGCGGGGACTCCTGTAGAGGCAATTCAAAATGAAGTTTCAAGAATACCCTTGCCTAGTAATTTAGAAAAAAATGGTGATTATTTTGGTCTTAAAGTCCAAGGAGATTCTATGATAGAAGCGGGAATTAATGAAGGTGATACTGTAATTATTAGAAGAACTGATACGGCTGATAATGGAAAAATAGTTGTTGCATTAATAGATGAACATGAAGCAATGTTAAAAAGAATTAGAAAAAAAGGAAAAGTAATCGCATTAGAAAGTGCAAATAAAAACTACGAAACGAAAATTTTTGGCCCTGATAGAGTTAAAGTACAAGGCGTATTAGTATCTTTATATAGAAACTTCTAGTAAAATAGTCTAAACAATTCCAATGAAAAAAGTAGCAACAAGATTTGCTCCGTCCCCTACAGGACCTTTGCATATAGGTGGTGTAAGAACGGCTTTATTTAATTGGTTATATTCAAAAAACCAAAAAGGTAATTTTTATCTTAGAGTTGAAGACACAGATAAAGAAAGATCAAAAGACATATATAAAGATCAAATAGTTAAATCACTTAAATGGATTGGTATTAACTATGATGGAGAGGAATATATACAATCAAAAAAAATTGAAGATCACATAAAGATAGCAAACGAATTACTCAAAAATGGCCACGCTTATAAATGCTATTGTTCAAGTGAAGAAATAGAAGAACAAAAAAAGAGGGCAAGACAAAAAAAAATTCCTTATATATATGACAGAAAATGGAGAGATAAGAAAGAAACTGATGCTCCAAAAGATATTAAACCTGTAATCAGATTTAAAAGTAAAATAGATGGTATATCGATATTAAAAGATTTGGTTCAAGGTGATGTTGAAATAGATAATAATACTATTGAAGATTTTATTATTTTAAGAAATGATGGAACTCCAACATATAATTTATCCGCATCAGTTGATGACCATCAAATGAATATGACACATATAATTAGAGGTGATGATCACAAAATAAACACTTTTAAACAAATTCAAATTTATCAAGCAATGAAATGGGAGATACCCTCATTTGCTCATATACCTTTGATACATACAATTGATGGAAAAAAATTATCAAAGAGAGATAAAGCATCAACCTTAGATGATTATTCTAAAATTGGTATTATGCCAGATGCTTTAAGAAATTATCTTTTAAGATTAGGTTGGTCTTATAAGGATAAAGAGATTTTTACATTAGATGAAAGCATTAAATTTTTTAATCTTAAAGGAATTGGTAAATCTCCCTCAAAACTAGATATGAGTAGAATTTTATCAATGAATGAGCATTATATTAAGAATATCGATGAAAATGATTTGTTTGATCAACTAACCGAGTATTGCAAATTATATAAAAGTGAAATTCAATCAGATAAAAAAGATAAGATTAAGAAATCTCTAATCTTCCTGAAAAATAAAGCTAAAACCCTGGAAGATATATTTAATAATGGTCAATATATTATGTTAGATGAAGTTAATTTTGATCAAGATGATATTAAGTTAATTGATGATAAGGCCAAAAAAGTCATATCAGATTTCTGTGCTAAACTAAGTAAAGTTGATAAACTAAGCAAAGAAACATTAGAGCCAATAGTAAACGAATTGATTAAATCAAACGATACTAATTTTAAAGGGGTTGGTCAGCCTTTGAGAATAGCTTTAACAGGATCAAAATTTGGACCTGGAATATATGATATAATTATTTCTCTTGGAAAAGAAGAAGTAACAAAAAGATTAATTAATAAGAAACTTGGTTAATACTGATGAAGCTTCATCAGAAGATGAGGTTTTTGACCTGATTTTAGTTAAAGTTTCCTCACAATCATTAATTTGCTTTTTCATTAATTCCGGATTTTTTAAAAAGTAAACAACAGAATTGTAAATCTCTTTAGCATTACACTCTTTTTGTATTAATTCTGGAATTATTTCTTTGTTATTAATTATATTAATGATGTTAGCAAATTTTATCTTTACCAGCATTTTAACAATTAAAAAATTTAAAAAATTCATTTTATAGATAATTATAGAAGGAACTTTTGCATTACAAATTTCTAGAGAAACAGTTCCAGATTTAGAAACTGCAAAAATAGATTTGTTTAGTATTTGTATTTTTATATTTTCATCGGAAATAACTTCAACATTTTTTAATTTTACATTATTTATTTTTTCAATAATTAAATTCTTATTTTCATCAGTTGTATGAAATACAAAAGTTAAATTATCAAATTTTGCATTCATCATATTTATGAAATCAATCAAGATAGGCAAAAGTAAATTTACTTCAGATGACCTACTACCAGAAAAAAGAGAGATAATTTTTTTATCCCTTGGTATGATATTAGATATGTCAATATTGTTTTTTATTTCTTGTTCTAATAAAGGGTGACCAACAAAAGTATTTGGGATATTTTCTTTATCAAAGTATTTTTTTTCAAAATCAAATAATAATAAGATATGATCTAAAAACTTTTTAAACTTTTTTACTCTACCCTCTCGCCATACCCATACTTGTGGAGCTACATAATGAACAGTTTTAATGTTGTTATTTAATTTTTTAACTTTTTCAGCAACTCTTAAAGTAAAATCAGGACTATCTACACTAAACAAAATATCTGGATTAAATTTTATAATCTCCTCTACAGTTTTATTAATCTTATTTTTAATTTTAAATATGTTTAACAAAACACTTGTAAAACCAATGTAGGTAATTTTTTTTAGTTCAAAAATAGATTTTATTCCTAATGAATTTAAATGTGTTCCACCAACACAAGAATACTCAATATTTGGGTTATTTTTTTGAAGTCTAGAAATGACTTTAGAAGCAAGTTTGTCTCCAGAAGGTTCACCGGTTAGTATAAAAATTTTTTTCATTTTACTGAGATAAACATCTTATTTTTATTAGCAAATCTAATACATTTAGTTTTATCTAAAAAAATATGTTGTTTACTTTTTATTACAATACCCTTTAATCCAGCAGTCTTACTTTGTTTGATAGTTTTCAATCCAATAGTTGGAAGATCTACCCTCAAATCTTGTTTCTTTTTTGGAAACTTAACCAAAACACCATGATTTCTAAATTTTTTACTTCTACTTTTTTCAAGCATTTTTTTTGTTCCACCTTTTCCCTCAATAGAAACAACTTTTTTATTTCTAACTACTACTCCTTGACTAAAGTTATATTGTTTTAAGCTATTTAACGTTTTAATTGCTTTTTTAATATCTAATCGATCTTGTTTGTTAGGTTTAATCTTTGAATAATTTCCTTTTTTTAAAGATAACTCAGGATTAAATATTAATGAATTTTGAGTTTTAATTTTGTTTTGAGCAAATATTTTAATAATTTCTTTAAGTATAGCCGCATCTCCAAGTTTTGAAGCTTTAATTATTCTTGGAATATAATAAATTCCTTTAAAATCTAACTTTAATTTTGAAAAATTTGGTTTATCAACTTTTCCAGCAAATAAGACTCTTTTACAATTATTTTCCTTAAGAATATTAATGATCTTTCCAAATTGACCTACTGAAACTGGATAAGATTTTTTGTTTTTTTTAAATATTTTTGATTTAGTTAAATCGATTATTAAATACTTTATTTTCTTTTTTTTAACAGTTTTAAGAATTTCTCTGGGAAAATCAGTATCACCAAATATTAAACCTATCATTTTATGAAAATGGTGTGCAAATAGATCTTTTTTTGTCTTTATTTATAAATTCTATTACTTCTTTAATTAAAGGATTATCTTTAAAAGAACCATTTAATTTACTTATGTTTTCTATAAGATTTTTTGATGCAAAAATCTCCTTATAGGCTTCACTTAAACCTAATATATCTTTATTAGCAAAATTAGCTCTTCTCAAACCAATTAAATTTAAACCTTGTAATGAATTTCTATTTCCAGTTGATAGTCCAAAAGGAATTACGTCATTTAATACTCCTGTCATTCCACCTATCATTGCCATCCTACCTATTCTAGTAAACTGCTGAACAGCAGAATTACCTCCTATAACAACATTATCTTCAATAATAACATGTCCTCCTAAGGGGACGTTATTTGCTATAATCACGTTATTTCCAACCTGGCAATCATGTGCTATATGAGATGAAATCATAAATAAACAGTTATTTCCTATTACTGTTTTGCCACCACCTCCAACTGTTCCTGGATTAATAGTTACATATTCTCTTATCTTATTATTATCCCCAATAATTAATTTTGTAGGTTCTCCTTTATATTTTAAGTCTTGGGGTTCGTTTATTGATACAAAAGGATAAAAAGTATTTCCTTTACCAATTTTTGTATTTCCAGAAATATTTACATGTGAATGAATAGTTGTATTTTCTCCAATTTCAACATTTGGTCCAATTATACAGTAAGGTCCTATCTTTACATTCTTCCCAATCTTAGCTTTTGAGTCAACTATCGTAGTTTTATCTATCATTTATTATCTTTTAAAAATTGTCTTAGATCTTTTGATGGGTATCCCATCACTTTACTATTATCTGGAATGTCTTTAATTACTCCACTACCACCACCTATCTGAACATTATTTCCAATTTTGAGGTGTCCAGATATTCCAGCTTGTCCTCCAATCATTACATTATTTCCTAAACTTGAGCTTCCTGCAAAACCTACTTGTCCAGCAATTATACAATTATCACCTATTTTATTATTATGAGCTACATGAATTTGATTATCTAGATATGTATTTTTTCCTATCACAGTATTAGACATTGACCCTCTGTCAATAGTAGACCCACATCCAATTTCAGAATTTTCTCCAATAATCACAATTCCAATGTGAGGATATCTTAAATTTTTATCTTTATTAGGAAAAAAGCCAAATCCCTTTTTTCCAATAACACATCCATCAAGAATACTAACATTATTCTCTATTATTGTATTTCTGATTATTACATTTGATCCTATTGAACAGTCAGAACCTATTTTAACATTTTTTTCAATTATTGTATTATGTCCAATTAAACAATTTTTTTCAATTTTGACGTTATTCCCAATTAAAACATTCTGACCATATTGAATGTTATTTGATAAATTAAGTTTCTCAATATTTTCTACAGAATTATCAAAATTATCATTAATTGACTCTGGATAAAATTTAGATGTTATTTGAGATAACACTAATAAAACATTATCAACGCAGATAGGCTTACAATTTTTAGGTAAATAATTTTTTAAATTTTTGAGTGTTATGCAGTATGATGCTTTAGTTTTTGATGCCACATTGTGATATTTTTTTGAATGAAAAAAAGTTAAATAACCTTCCTTAGACGAAACGAGATCTCCTATATCATGAACTAATTCATCCTTAAAATTTTCAGTGTCACTTAGATTTTGATCTTTAATAAGATCAATAATCTTAAAAGGACCATGGTTTTTAAAAAAAGGATTACTCACAAGTTGTTAATATCAAACTATTTTAATTTTGATTATCAACAATTATTTCTAATTATTTTTATCTACAATAGTTGCAGACCATTGTGCATCAGCCATTCGTTTTCCCTCAACAAATGCCTCTCCTTTGTATTTCCAAACTCGTCCATGAGATCTTATAGCTTCTATTTTTAGCTCTAGTTTACAATTTGGTATAACTGGACTCCTAAATCTTGCTTTTTCTACACTCATTAAAAAAACTAACTTATTTTCATATTCCTTTTTATCTATACCATGCGCAGTTAGAGCTGCTGCTGCTTGACCAAATGCCTCAACAATTAATACTCCAGGCATTACTGGATTTTCTGGAAAATGACCGTTTACATAAAAAGCATCTTTTTGAACATTCATAATGGCTGTTGCTGATTTTAATTTAACAATGTCAATTAGTTCATCAATTAATAACATCGGTTCACGATGTGGTAATAATTCTGTAATCTCTTTTTTATTCAATTTCATATTAATTCAACAATCTATTTTATCATTTTAATTAAAAAGTAGTTCCAAGGTTAAATCTAAATGATTCTGTTTTATCAGAGGAAGCTTTAGTGATAGGTTGAGTCAAAGAAAAACTTAATGGACCTATTGGCGTCAAAACATTTAAACCAATACCTGTGGAACTTCTAATCTTAGAATTGTCAAGGTCGCTGTTATAATCTACCCCCCATACATTTGCTATATCAATAAAATAATTAAAATCTAAATTTTCAAGTGTAGGCAAAATACCTGGGAGATTGGTAGACAAATTAAGGGCAGAAACATAATTTCCACCAATATAATCAGTATTATCAACAGGTCCAACTCCACCTTTCTCAAAACCTCTTAATCGACTGTAAGGTACAATGGCTCTTTTTGATATTCTGACATCTGATCCATCAATAGTATTTATTGTCTCTAAATATAAACTAGCCCTCCCAATCATTTCTGATGATTTATTTAACTCATGATATTTTGTAAATATGAATTTATTTGCAAGTTCATTATTTTCTGAAATAACAGGCAATTCTTGACGAAATTGATATAATTGTCCTTTTTTGGGTTTAAAATTTGAGTTTCTTTGATCATAATCTAATCCATAATTGAAATAAAAATCTGTATAGTCTCCCTCTTGTTTCTTAATGTTGCTAGATGCATTTGCATTAGTAGATAAATCTTCGATAGTTAAATCTAATTCTGGACTAAAAAAAAAGTTTTCAAATTGTTCAAAAGATGTACCTACAGAAAAACCAATTTCATCTGTTTCGTAACCATATAAACTTAAAAAATCATTATTGATTGATCTAATTGATGTATTAAGAGTATTATCTGTATAAGCAAAATTAGGTTTAGAATAAGTAAATTGACCTTTTAAAGACTCTTCACTTAATTCTATACTTGTGCTTAAATTAACACCCTTACCAAGAAAATTTTTTTCATTTATTTGACCACCTGTAGTAAAACCTTCAGTACCAACACCTGCTGCTAACGAAATTTCACCAGTAGGCTTCTCCTCGACTATGATGTCGATAATTTTCAAATTTTCATTTGAACCATCATTAATATTTGCTTTTACCTGTTTAAAAAAACCTAACGATCTAATATTGTTTATTGATTTATCGAATAAAAGATTATTTAGAGGATCTCCTTCGTCAATAATAAGTTTGTTTCTTAATACTTCTTCAATTGTTGTATAATTTCCTAAAAAATTTACTCTCTCTACATAGAATTTATTAGAGTCTGAAATTATAAAATTAAAGTCTAATTTATTATTATCAGAGATATTTTCATCAACCTTAACATCAATAAAATCATAAGATCGATTTGATGCAATATACTCAATTTCCTCCAATATTTCATCTATAAAACTCAATGAATATAAGTTATTTAAATTTTTTTCAAAAGTTTTATATATCTTCTCAAAATCATCTTTTGAATAATCGTCAGGTAAGGTTAAAGATAAGTTGTTAATTGTAAATTGCTCACCAGCATCAATATTATAAATTAAATTAAATGTAGAAGTTTTTACATTCAAGTCTACATAATTATCTAATATTTTAACGTTGTAATATCCTCTATTCTTATAATAACTTTGTAAAAGTCTTTTATCTAAATTAATCAAATTTTTATTTAAATAAACATTGTTTGAAATGAATTTCCAAAATTTATTTTCTTCAGATGCTATAATTTCAAGTAATTTTTTATCTTTAAAAACTTTGTTGCCAATAAATGAAATATTTTTAATTTTGGCTTTTTCACCTAAATCTATTTCGATCTTCAAACTTATTGTATTTAGATCAGAATTTTTATTAAAACTAGTTTTAATTTCACTAAAATAGTATCCATTAGTTTTTAAAATATTAGTAATAATGTTTAAATCATTTTTTAGATAAAAATTATTGAAAGAAACACGCTCGCGTAAATAAATATTTTCCTCAATAAATTCTAAAAAATTTTGTTTTTTGATTCCAGTTATTTCAAATTCTTCTATGATTGGATTTTCAACAACAAGAATTTTAATTTTTGATTCATCATATGAAATATCTACATTTTCAAAGAAATTAGTTTTGTAAAGTTTTTTAAGTGACTCGTTTATAATAGAGTCATTAAATTTCATACCGGGCTTTAATTCACTAAAAACAATTACTGATTCTTCTGAAATTCTTTTATTACCAATTACTTCTATTTGACTAATTATTTCAGAAAATGCAATTGTTGTTAAAAAAAAATATAAAGTAAATGTTTTTAATAAAATTCTCTTCATAAAGGTAAGACTTATATACCTAAACTATCTAATTTTAAACTTACATAATCTCGGAGTTCATAGATATCATCTATATTTTTCGGCTTTATTTTCTTAAATTTTTGAAATTCTCTTAAATTTGAAATTCTATCGATTAATTTAATTAATTTTTTAAAATTGATTTTCTTTTCTAAAAATTTAAACACTAGATAATCATTGATAGTTATTAAGACTGTTTCAAATAATGATGTATATTTTGGAAGTTTATTTAATAGTTTAATTAGAGGAAATTTTTTTTTATCAACTTCTTTAAGTTCTAAGTTATTTAAAATTTTAAGATTTAAAGAATGAGTTTTTATTGACTTAATATCTGAAGAATAAATAGAATTATAAATTGGAATTTTCATATCTGGATCATGTAGAAGTATTTTTGTTAAACCATTCTTAAATTTTGTAATCGCATGTAAGTATGATTTTGGATGTGTTAAAATCGAAATCTTATTATAATCTAAATTAAAAATATTTTTTGCTTCGATGACTTCAAAAACTTTATTCATTAGTGTCGATGAGTCTATAGTTATCTTTTTTCCCATTTTCCAATTTGGATGATCAAGAGCTTTTTTAATAGAAATATTTGAAAATTGTTTTTTTGGTAATTTTAAAAAAGGACCACCTGATGCAGTAATAAAAATCTTATCAATATCGTTAGAGTTGTAATTTTGTAATAGAGACCAAATTGAAAAGTGCTCAGAGTCAACTGGTATAAAACTTGTTTTATATTTTTTTAACTCTTTATTTATTAAATTCCATCCACAAATTATTGACTCTTTGTTAGCAATTAGAATTTTTTTTGTGTACTTTATTGATTTTAGTGTAGGTGAAAGTCCATTTAAACCTGTGATTGAACTCATTATTATATCATTTTTGACTCTAAAAATTTTATTCAAATGATCGAAATTATTATAGATATTAATTCTTGATTTTTTAAATCTAATTTTAGCTTTTTTGTAATAGCTAATATCTGAAATTATAATACTCCTAACTTTAAATTCTTTTGCTTGTTTAAAGATTTTATTAATATTTTTATTTGTTGTAAGTAAATTTACCTCAAAATTTTTTTTATCTTTTTTTATAATTTTTAAAGTATTTTCACCAATCGATCCTGTTGATCCAAATATAGAAATTTTTTTTTTCATCAACTAAAAATTTTATAAATTAGATAGGTTGCTGGATAGGCGAAAATTATTCCGTCAATTCTATCAAGTAATCCTCCATGACCTGGAATAATTTTTCCTGTATCTTTAATTTTAGATTTTCTTTTAAAATAAGAGACAACAATATCACCAAATTGACTTACTGTTGAAACAAAAATTGTAAAAATGAAATTATTAAAAGAAAGTTCTTGTGCTGTAGTTTCTATATTAGTTATTTCTGAAACAAAATCAAAATGATTAAAAAAAAGTGTTATGAAAATGATTGAAAATACATATCCTCCAATAACTCCTGAATAAGTTTTTTTAGGACTTATTTTAGTTAGTTTTGGTCCTTTAAAAAATTTACCAAATACATAACCTCCAATATCTGTAAAAACACATATAAATAAAATCATAATAAAATATAAATAATCTCCATAAAATTCGTTTCGAAAATAATATGCAGTGTAAAAGGATAATATTAAGAAAATTATTCCAGGGATCTTATATTCTTTTTTTTGTGACATGTAATGCCATTCATAAATTGAGACAAATAAACAAATTAATAAAAAAAAATTAAAAAAATATGTTCCTTTAATTATAAAAAAAAGAGCAACAGGTAAAATAATAAGAGCACTTAAAATTCTTTTTTGTAATTCTTTATTAATCATATTTTGCCAAAATTTCTTTTAATATTCTTAAATTTTTTAATGATCTTATTATAATCTTTTTCATTAAATTCTGGCCATAACTTCTTCTCAAAAAAAATCTCAGAATATGCTACTTGCCATAACAAAAAATTGCTCAATCTTTGAGTATTTCCTGTTCTGATTAAAAGATCTGGGTCAGGTATATTCTTTGTTTGTAAATATTTTGCTATATTTTTTTCATTTATCTTTTCCTTATTTTTTTTTAAACTTTTAAAAGCATTAATTAACTCAAATTTTGATCCATAATTTAAAGCAAGATTAATTTGTAATTTTCGATTTTTATCTGTTTTTTTTTCAGATTTTTTCAAAAGATGGTTTAATTTAGATGAAAAGTTTTTTACACCAATTATTTTAAGTTTTATATTTTCTTTATGTAATTCATCTATTCTACTAATCAAAAAGTTTTCTAATAAACCAAATAAATAATTGACCTCTTTTTTTGGTCTTTTCCAATTTTCAGTTGAAAAAGCATATAATGTGAGAAATTGTATTTTATTTTTTATTGTCTCTTTAATAATTTTTTCAACAGTTTTTAATCCAGCCTTGTGTCCAGCATTTCTTGAATCTTTGTACTTTAAGCCCCACCGACCATTACCATCCATTATGATGGCTACATGATTTAATGGGTTCATATTGTCATTATTTCTTTTTCTTTAGATGAGACTTTTTCATCTACAATAGAAATATGTTTGTCTGTAATCGTTTGAACATTTTTCTCATAAGATTTTTCCTCATCTTCACCAATTTCTTTTGATTTAAGAAGTTTTTTTAATTCTTCATTAGCCTCTCTTCTTATATTTCTTATTGAAACTTTGCATTTTTCACCCATAGATTTAATCATTTTTTTTAACTCAGTTCTTCTCTCCTCATTCAGTTCTGGAATAGGTAACCGAATTAATTGACCATCTATTTGTGGATTTAATCCTAATTCAGATTTTTTAATTGCTGCATCAACGAGTGGCACATTATTTTGATCCCAGACTTGAATATTTATCATTCTTGGCTCTGGAGTTGTAATACTTCCAACTTGATTAATTGGCATTTGTTGACCATAAACATCTACTTTAATTAAATCTAGCATCGCAGCATTTGCCCTGCCTGTTCTTAAAGAAGATAATTCTTTTGAAAACACATCAATGGTTTTATCCATCTTTAAACTGTATGACTTATCATCAAACATTTATTCACCTATTTTAAATCTAACAAATTCTTTAATCTTTAAATCAGAAATAGATAATTCTTTAACAATATCTTGAACTTTTTTTTTTGGTTCCATTACCCATGCCTGGGTTAAAAGTGCGTTCTCTTCTTTGAATTTGTTCATTTTTCCAATACTAATTTTCTTAGCTATTTCTTCAGGCTTTCCAGAATTTTTTAATTCTTCAGTCACTAGTTCCTGTTCTTTTTCTATTATAGATTTATCAATAGAGTCCTGGTCAAGTGCTAATGGATTAGATGCAGCTATATGCATTGATAGTTGTTTACCAAAATTTTTTACTGTTTCAGAATTATCTTTTGTTTCTAAAGAAACAGCTACAGCTAATTTGGCTAAATTATCTTTTACGACAGTATGCAAATATTTTGAATTTACAGTTCCCTCGTTTGCTACTGTTTTTGTTTTTCCAATTGTAATTTTTTCACCAATTTTTGCTATTAAAGCTACAAGATTTTCATCAACTGTTTTTCCATTTGACATTTTTGATTTTTGTAAATTATCTAAATTAGAATTTACATTATTATTTAATTCACTTAATTCCTTTACAAAATTTATAAAATCATCATTCTTAGCTACAAAGTCTGTTTCACAATTTACTTCAATTAATGATATCTTTTTATCACTTTCACTTACAGCTACTACTCCTTCTTTAGCTTCTCTTGACATTTTTTTTGATGCCTTTGAAATCCCCTTTACTCTTAAAATTTCAATAGCCTTATCTAAATCACCCCCTGATTCTTTAATCGCTAAGTTACAATCTTTAAATCCAGCACCAGTTGCTGATCTTAATTTTTTTACTTTTTCGATATCACTCATTAATTAAGATTTTCCTTCTTAGGCTTAGAAAATTTATTTTCTAATTTTTCTCTATCTAATTCTTGAATCGTTTTTTTAGAATTCTCTTCTTTTTTATTATCTTCTCTAGGAGCGGATTTTTTAGCTGAATTAATGGTTTCTTTAATTAAATTACAATAAAGGTCAATTGCTCTTCTAGCATCATCATTGCCGGGTATAGGATAATCAATTCCATCTGGATTAGAATTACTGTCTAAAATTGCAATAATAGGAATTCCTAGTTTTACTGACTCTTGTATGGCAAGAGACTCGTAATTTGTGTCAATTATAAAAACTAAATCTGGAACTTTTTTCATTTCAGCAATACCACCTAAAGATCTTTGTAATTTATCTTTTTTAACACTCATCTTTAAAAGTTCCTTTTTGGTAAATCCTCTATTTTCAGCTACAAGATCATTTTCCAATTTTTTTAATTTTTTAATTGAATTTGAAATAGTACCCCAATTGGTTAACATTCCACCTAGCCATCTATAATTTACAAAATATTGACCTGTTTCTTTAGCGACATCAGCAATTGCGTCTGAAGCTTGTTTCTTGGTAGAAACAAAAAGAATTTTTCCATTATTCTCGATAGTTTCATAAACTTTTTGAAGAGCAACTTTAGTTAATTCTAGAGTTTGAGTTAAATCAATTATGTGAATTGAGTCTCTTTTTCCAAAAATGTACTTCTTCATTTTTGGATTCCATCTTAATGTTTGATGTCCCAGATGAACACCAGCCTCTAATAATTGTTGAATTGTTACGTTTGGTATTTTCATATTTATTCCCGGTTAAGCCACCATAGTAATTTCCATTTAAGGACCGGAGGTTTAAAACCATATACTATGTGCGTATTAATTAATTAAGATGGCTGTTTACTAATTTTTAGAGATTAAGACAAGAGAAAATTAATCAATATTTAAGCTTATTTCTTTATTTCTCAAAATATTTATCGATTTTCTATTAATATTTCTTGGTGTTTTAAGCTTAAATTTAGCTGTTTCAGACTTATTTGAAATATAAATATTTACTAAAGTTTCACCTTTTTCGTTAAGAAAATTCTTTATATCCTTAAGCTGTGATTTTGATGTGAGATTTAATGTAATTTCTTTAATTGTGCTATTAAAAAGATCTTTTAATGAAGCTATTTTTTTTACGTTAATTCTTTTTGTTTGATTTTCATCAGAGGAAGTTGTTTTAATCAATGTTAAAATTAAAGATGAACCTTCATTTAAAATTTCTCTATTCAATTCTAGAACATCTGAAAAAATAAAAAGTTCAAATACACTTCTCAAATCAGTCAATTTTAATACAGCGTATGAATTTCCTTTTGCAGTTTTTCTCTCACTAACTTTAAGTAAAGTTGCTGCAATATTATTTTGTTTAATATCATCATCAGAATAAAATTTATCATAATTAATAATTTTATAATCATTAAAAATTTCTTTAAACTGGTTTAAAGGATGATCTGAAATAAAAAAACCAACTGCTTCAAATTCTTTCGACAACCTTTCCTCAAATTCCCAGTCTTTAATATCTTCTATTAAATTAATTTCATTTTCATCACTATCACCAAATAAATCAATTTGATTTACAGCTCTATTATCAAAATCATTTTTAGATTTTGTAATAATATTTGGTATAGAATTAAAGATAGATTGCCTATTATCGTTTAGATTATCAAATGCTCCTGCTTTAACTAGACCTTCTAATTGTAATTTATTAATATCTTTTGGAGCTACTCTTTTAATAAAATCGTTAATTGATTTAAAACTTCCATTATTTATTCTCTCTTTAACAATATTTGATATAGCCTCAGAACCAACTGCCTTTATAGCTCCTAATGCATAATAAAATTTATCATTTTCAGTTTTAAAATCGCTAAAACATTTGTTTATATCTGGTCTAACCACATCAATATTAAGTCTTTTTAATTCCTCATAAAATTCACTTAATTTATTTTGATTAGAGATATCCATTGTCATTGAAGCAGCAATAAACTCTTTTGGATAATAAGTTTTTAAAAAAGCAGTTTGATAAGAAATTATAGCATATGCTGCCGCATGACTTTTATTAAAGCCATATTCTGCAAATGGTTCAATCTTTAAAAAAATTCCTGCTGCAACATCTTTACTTATTCCATTATTAACTGCACCAGCAATAAAGTTTTGTTTTTGTTTTTCAAGTTCAGCTCTTTTCTTTTTTCCCATAGCTCTTCTTAAAATATCTGCTTGACCTGCAGTAAATCCTGATAATTTCTGAGCAATTTGCATAACTTGTTCTTGATAAATAATTACTCCATAAGTTGGTTTTAAAATATCTTCCAATAATGGATGCAGATAATCAGGTGTTTTTCTACCATGTTTACAATCATTATAGATCGGTATATTGCTCATTGGACCCGGTCTATACAATGCAACTAAAGCAATTATATCTTCTATATGATTAGGCTTCATATGAGTTAATGCATCTCTCATTCCAGCGCTTTCAATTTGAAACAAACCAACTGTTTTCCCTGATGACATTAATTCAAAAACTTTTTTATCCTCAAAACTGATGTTTTCAATATTAAATTCTTTATTTTTTTTTCTAATTAATTTTTGAGTATTATTAATAACTGTTAAAGTTTTTAACCCTAAAAAATCAAATTTTACTAAACCTGCATTTTCAGCTGAATACATATCAAATTGTGTTGAGGGTAGTAATAAATTTGAAGATGCGTCTTTGTATAATGGGACAACCTCTGTTAATTTTTTGTCTGCAATAACAACACCAGCTGCGTGAGTTGCAACATTTCTATTCAATCCCTCTAATTTTAATGATAAATCAGTTAATTTTTTTACTCTAGGATCTTCATTAATTAATTTTTGTAATCTTGGTTCACCAGCAATACACTCAGATAATGTTTGAGGTCTAGATGGATCAAAAGGAATCATTTTAGCAATGTTATCAACAAATCCATATGCAAAACCCAAAACTCTCCCAACATCTCTTATGACCATTCTGGCTTTCAATTTTCCAAATGTAATTATATGCGCTACACTATTTTTATATTTTTTTGTTAAGTAATCAAAAACCAAATCTCTTTTTTCCTCACAAAAATCTATATCAAAATCGGGCATTGAAATTCTATCTGGATTTAAAAATCTTTCGAAAATCAGATTATATTGAATAGGATCTACATCTGTTATCGATAAACACCATGCAACAAGTGATCCAGCCCCTGATCCTCTTCCAGGTCCTACAGGAATATCATTATTTTTTGCCCATTTAATATAATCGGAAACAATTAAGAAATAACTTGAATAATCCATCTTAATAATAATTTTTAACTCATGTTCAAGCCTATCTTTATAAAAAATAAATTTTTTGTTATTTTCTAATTCACTCTCTTTGATTTTAAAATTTTTGTTAAATTTTTCCTTTAATCCATAAAGAGAGATTTTTTGAATTATTTCACTGGCATCACCATCACCAGACGAACTTATATTAGGTAGAATTGGTTTTGAAAAAAGAGGTCTAAAACTACATCTATAAGGAAAATTAAAATTATTTTCTAAAGCCTCAGGCAAATCAGAAAATAAATCTGACATTTCTTTGCTATTTTTTAAATAATGCTCTGAACTATATTTAATCCTGTTTTTTTCATTTACATATGTTTTATTTCCTATGCATATTAAGGCATCATGTGCTTCATGCATGTCTTGATTTAAGTAAAAAACTTCATTTGTTGCAATTATGGGTATTTCTAATTTTTTTGATTGGTCAAGATTAAATTTTTCAAATCCATCTTCATTATGGTCATTATGTCTTTGTATTTCCAAATAAAATCTATCAATATATTTTTCACTTAGTTTTTTATAAAGACTATTTATTTCTTGAAATTTTCCCTTTTCAAATAATCTTCCAAATAATCCAAATATTGTTCCTGAAAAAATTGAAATACCATGATTTTCTAGTTTTAATAATTGATTAACATCTAAATAAGGATCAGATATATCATCGTTTTCTAGATATGATTTTGAAGATAATTCTATAATTTTTTTATATCCATCTAAATTAAGCGCAAACAAAGGTAACAAACCTACTGTGTCTTCAAATTTAAAATTTATTTGAGTCCCAATAATTGGTTGTGTCCCGACTTTTGACAGTTTATCTGAAAATTCTATCGCTCCACAAAGATTAGATGTATCACATAAACCTAGGGATTTTATTTTTAATTCTTTAGCCAGATCTTTTAATTCATCTATTTTAATAGCACCTTCACAAATTGAGTATTGAGAATGTATCTTAAGATGATTAAAATTAGACTCGGACATTAGTAGACTTTATATTACCATCCACCATTTCCAATAAACAATCTGACTTATTAGCCAAAAATCTATTATGAGTTGCAATTATTATCAATCTCTTAGAATTTATTTGTTTTTTTAATAACCTAAAAATTTCTAACGAATTTTTTTTATCAAGACTACCTGTCGGCTCATCAGCAAGAATAATCTTTGGTTCATTGATTAGTGCTCTTGAAATTGCAACTCTTTGTTTTTCTCCACCTGAGAGTTCATTTGGATAATGGCTTAATCTGTTAAATAAACCTACTTTTTTTAAAATATCTTTTGCTTTTTTTTTGGCATCTTCTTTTTCAAAGCCCCCTGCTAAACTTGCTAGATAAACATTTTCTAAGGCTGTAAAATCAGGTAACAAATTATCCTGTTGATAAACAATGCCTATATTTTTTGCTCTAAATAAATCGTTTTTTTGTTTTTTATTAAAATCAATTAATTTATTTTGAAATCTTATCAATCCTGAAGTAGGTCTATCAATTAATGAAATTAGATTTAATAAAGTAGATTTTCCTGATCCAGAAGGACCTATTAATGAATAAATTTTTCCTAATTTAAATTTATAATTAATATTCTTTAAAACTTTAACATTATTTTTTTCTATAAAAGTTTTTGATAAATTTTTTAATTCAATTAAATTATTCATACTTTAAAGATTTTACAGGATCAAGTTTAGAAGCTTTCATTGCTGGAAAAATTGAAACTAAAATTGTTATTAAAATTGAACAAATTGAAATTAAAATGATTGAACTAATATTAATTTCAGATGGCATTGTGCTTAAAAAATAAATCTCTTCAGGAAATAGAGTTAAGTCAAATGTAGAGCTTATAAATTCTCTAATATTTTCAATATAATAAGAAAAAGTTATACCTACTAGAATTCCAAAAAAAGTAGCTGTCGTTCCAATAATTATCCCGACAAGGAAAAATATTTTTATAATTGAATTATTCAAAACTCCAATAGATTTTAATATAGCAATATCTTTGGTCTTATTTTTTACTAAAATAGTCAGACCTGATATAATATTAAATGCAGCAACAATTATTATTAATGACAAAATAATAAACATTACATTTCTTTCTACTTTTAATGCTGAAAATAAAGATTTATTCATATCCGCCCAAGTATAAATTAAATCATTAGGAAAAATATTTTGAATAATTTTTTTTTGTTTTTCTATATCTTGTGGATTTTTAAGATAAATTTCTAAATTACGATCAGTTTCAGAAAGATTCGAAAAATCTTCAAGTGTTTTTAAATTTAAAAAGATTACATTATTATCAAATTCTACTAAACCGCTCTCAAAAATAGATATAACAGTAAATGTTTTTTGTTTTGGTAATTTTCCAATAATTGTCTCA
Source organism: uncultured Pelagibacteraceae bacterium (assembly GCA_902592285.1). Classification (GTDB taxonomy): domain Bacteria; phylum Pseudomonadota; class Alphaproteobacteria; order Pelagibacterales; family Pelagibacteraceae; genus Pelagibacter. The sequence goes on from CACJED010000002.1 coordinate 22,564, forward strand.
ACGCCTGAAGATGACATAATTGTTACATTGTCTCCAATTTCTAAATCTAAACTAAAACTCAATTCTCTTCCTATAGAAATATAATCTTTATTTAATTTTTTATTTTTTCCATAAAAGTTTTCATTATTGATTAACTTTAGTTTTGAAAAATCTTTTTCAAGATAACCTCTTAAAAGTATTCCTTTTGAATTTTGTTCTCTAATGATTATTCCTTCGCTTGAATTACTTAATATTAAATTTTCAGAAATTAAATCTAAATTTTTATTTTTGAAATCAATTGATTTTTCATGTGAACTTACTGTAACATGAGCATTAAAACCAACAATTTTATTTACTAGTTCTGTACGGAAACCATTCATCACAGACATCACAATTATTAAAACAGCAACACCAAGACTTATCCCTATAAAGGAAAAGATTGATATTATGTTTAAAAAGCCATCTTTTTTCCTGGCTTTTAAGAATCTAAAAGTAATCTCTTTTTCTAAAGTAGAAATCAAATTAAACTTTTTTGTTTGGTTATTATTTCAACAATCTTTTTTAATGGTAAATTCTGGGTTTCTTTACCTATTTCTTTAAACTCTAATAGATCTCCATCACTTTTTTTACCAATAATAATTTGAAACGGTGCTCCAATTAAGTTCATTTTTTTTACTTTTGATGAAAAGTTTTCATCTGTATCATCAATAATTGCATCAATATCATTTTTAATTAATTCTAAATTAATATTATTTGCTTTCTGCAAAGCAGTATTATCATTTTTATTTATCATGGGTATTAAAGCAATATCATAAGGAGCAACAGACAATGGCCATTTCATGATTTCTTTTTTATCGTCATATTTTGCTTCAATTATTGCTCCTACTAATCTGGACACTCCGATACCGTAAGAACCCATTTTAACAAAATCCTTTTTTCCCCCTGGTAAATCAACTGAAGTTGCCATTGCTTTTGAATATTTGTCTCCGAAATAAAAAATGTGTCCAACTTCTATACCTTTTGTAATTAATCTATTATCCTCTGAAACTATTTTTTCAAATTCTTCTTTGTTAAATTTCTCATCTGTTACTGCATAAAATTGTTCATATTTTTTTCTCATATTTTCGAGTGATAATTTTTCCAAATTTGTATTACTACTATCTAATTCAAAGATTCTTTTATCAGTAAAAATTTTACTTTCTCCAGTGTCTGCAAGAATTACAAATTCATGGGATAAATTACCTCCAATTGGACCCGTATCTGCAGCCATAGGTATTGCAGTTAATGATAGTCTTTTAAAAGTTCTTAAATAAGATAAAAAAAACTTATTATATGAAAAAAAAGCCTCTTCATCGGATACATCAAATGAATATGCATCTTTCATATAAAATTCTCTACCACGCATAATTCCAAATCTTGGTCTTATTTCATCTCTAAATTTCCATTGAATATGATAAAGCAATTGAGGTAATGATTTATAGGACTTTATTGATGATCTAAAAATTTCTGTAACTTGTTCTTCGTTAGTTGGTCCGTATAACATTTCTCTCTTCTGTCGATCTGTAATTCTAAGCATTTCTTCACCGTAATCATCATATCGACCACTTTCTTTCCATATTTCACTTGATTGAATAGTAGGCATTAAAATTTCTTGAGCTCCAATTTTATTTTGCTCTTGACGCACGATACCCTCAATTTTTTTCATTACTTTGAAACCTAATGGTAACCAAGAATAAATTCCTGCTGATGCTTGTTTGATCATTCCAACTCTTAACATTAATTGATGAGATTTTATTTTTGCCTCAGAGGGATTATTTTTTAGTATGGGTATAAACGACTCAGATAAATACATATTAGGTAATTATATTTCTTAAATTTAAGTATTCAAATTTCATTAATAGATAAATTATGATAAAAATAATAGTAGTTATTACAGTGCAATATGTGAATTTTTTCAGCATTTTGGGATTTTCCGGAGAGCCTGGATCTTCACCCTCAATTTTGACAAGTTTTTTTCTATTCACATCAATCGGAAGAATTGCAAAAAAAACAACCCACCAAATAATTATGTAAATAATTGCTAGCCCAGTATAACTCATATCAAATTCTAACTAAGTTAATATTGGTGAAAGGTTTTTTTCCAGTTTTATCTTTTGAAAACTTACGACAACAAATCTTTAATGCGTCAATCAAGTTATGTTCTTGTTGTTTACTACCTAATTTAAAAGTCTTGACTGTTCTTTCAATTTCATCCTCTATACCATAAATAAATTCATCTTTATTAACAACTGGTAAACCTCTAAAACTAAGAATAGGGTTATTATGGATGTTACCTTTAGGAGTAATCATAATAGTTACCTCCAGATAACCGTTAGAACTTAAATTTTTTCTATCTTTTATAGATTGAGCACCTTCATCAACACTAACACTTCCATCAAGATATAACTTACCTGAAGGCGCTTTATCATAAACCTCAGGTTTATCTCCAGGATATAGTCTGACAATATCTCCATTTTCTACCTGAACTGGGTTAGGAACTTGCATTTCTTTTGCGAAATTAATGTGTTCTATCATATGTCTGTGTTCGCCATGTACAGGAATTACACATTGTGGTTTAATCCATTGGTACATATCTCTTAGATCTTCTCTATTAGGATGTCCTGAAACATGAACAAATTCAGTATCTTCAGATATTACTTCTATTCCATCCTTAACAAGTTGGTTATGAAGTTTATAAAGTTTTTTTTCATTACCGGGTATAATTTTTGAAGAAAAAATTACAGCATCACCTTTTTCAATAAAAACATCTGGATGAACATAACTAGATATTCTCATCATTGCACCCATAGGTTCGCCTTGGCTTCCAGTACATAAATATACAATTTTTTCTCTTGAGAAATTTTTTGCCTCTCTTGGATCAATTGGTTCAATTGTATTTTGTAAATATCCACATTGACGTGCAGCTTTATAAATACGATGCATAGATCTCCCAACTAACGAGATTTGTCTACCTGTCTGCTCTGCACAATAAAAAGCTGTTTCCATTCTAGCTACATTTGAAGCGAAAGACGTTATGATAATTCTTTTTTTCAATCTAGACATAACGTTCAACATATTTTTTCTCACATCTAATTCTGAACCTGATCTTCCAGCACTAAAAACATTAGTTGAATCACAAATCATTGCTAAAACACCTTCTTCTCCAATTTCCTTTAACCTTTTTTCATTAATATTTTCTCCAATTAAGGGATTTGGATCTACCTTCCAATCTCCAGTGTGTAAAATAACTCCAGCAGGAGTTTTTATTCTAAGTCCGTTTGGCTCTAATATAGAATGTGTTAAAGTAATATATTCAATTTCAAATGGATCCAAAGAAACTTTTCCATTTAACTCAACAATCTGTAAATAGTTGGTTATATCAATTTGTTTCTCTTTAAACTTCTCTCTGATTAAAACAGCTGTGAAAGGAGTTGCAAAAATCTTACATAGTAATTTTGGCCATAAATGAGCAATCGCACCAATGTGATCCTCGTGAGCATGAGTTAAAACTATTCCCAATAAATTATCTTTTCTTTCAACTATAAACCCAGGATCTGGATAAATTAAATCAACACCTGGCACAGTATCATCAGCAAATGTTACCCCTATGTCGACCATAATCCATTTATGATCACTAGGCTGTCCATAGCCGAACAAATTCATGTTCATACCAATTTCTCCTGATCCGCCTAAGGGACAAAATAATAGTTCATCTTTCATATTATTTAATTAATTTTGAAATCTTTATTAAGCCTTTAATTGTAATATCTTGATTATGACTTGCTTTCGTTTTTATTGAGTTTTTAAATAAATTTGAAAATCCACCAGTAATAATTACTTTAAAAGATTTTCCAGTCTCCTTCTTAATTAAATTAATAATATTGTCAATTAAACCAGCATAACCCCAAAAAAAGCCTGATCTAACAGCTGATATTGTATTATTACCAACGACTTTATTAATCTTTTTTAAATGTATTTTTGGAATTAAAGTTGCTTTGTCTGACAAAGTATTGAGAGATAATCTAACACCTGGAGCAATAATTCCTCCATGATAAGTATTTTTAATTAAGACATCAAAAGTTGTTGCTGTACCAAAATCTAAAATTATAAAATTATTTTTATTGTTCATTAAACTTATAGCATTAGTAATTCTATCTGAGCCTACTTGTTTATAATCTACTTTTACTTTGATAATAGATTTTAAGTTTAATTTTTTAACCTCATAGCATTTTAGTTTTACTTTTTTCGACAAAAATTTATTAATTATAGAAAATGATTTAGGAACAACACTGCAAAATAATATTTTTTCAATTTTATTAAATTGAATTTTATTTTTTTTAAATAAAATATTAAGCTGATTGTTATTTATAGATTTTGATAAAAAAGTAATTTTTTTTAAAATTTTATTATTTTTAGAAACAATACATAATTTTGTTTCCGTATTACCGACATCACCTAGAATATACATTATTTAATTTTATACAATTTAGATAGATTTTTTTCAAAAAGTTGTTTTAGTTTATTTTCTACAATTAATTTACTAATACGTTTTTTAGTTACCTCTTGCAAGTTTGTGGCGGGATAATTCCTTATAATTGGATTATTTTCAATATTTATGCCTATACCAGTAATTAAAAATTTTTTATCTCTTACAAATATGACTTCTTGTAAAATTCCACTAATTTTTTTTTTATCAATTAATAAATCATTTGGTTTTTTAAATTGAATTTTTTTACTTGTAAATGACGAGATTAATTTTTTAACTAAAAGACAATTGATTTTTGTTATGGCATTAATCGATATTTTAGTTTTATTTAGTTCATTAAAAAAAGAGATAAACAAATTTCCTTTTGATGATATCCATTTTCTTCCATACTGTCCTCTACCATTTATTTGTGTTTCAGCAACAACCATACCTGAGTTGTGTTTAGTTTCTTTAATAATTCTTATCGCAGTATTGTTTGTACTTTTAACTTTTTTAAATTTAAATTTTTTAAATTTCATTAAATAATATTAATTCTTGAAACAACTTCTACTAACTGACTTGGGAATATGAAGTATAAAAGAATTAATATAGTTGAAACAGTCAGTGAAAATTTTAACCATAAGCTATGGTCCGTATCATATTTATCTTTCTCCTTATCAAAATACATAATTTTTATAATTCTTAGATAATAAAAAGCTGCAACCACAGTTGATAACAACCCTATTATAGCTAAGAAATACATTGATTGTTCCAATACCGCTTTAAAAATGTAAAATTTTGCGAAGAAACCTGCTAGGGGTGGTATGCCTGCTAAAGAAAATAGTATTAATAACAAACACAAAGACAACAATGGATGATTTTTTGATAATCCTGATAGATCGTCAATATCCTCATAATATTGATCTTTTCTTCTTAACATTAAAAGACATGAAAAAAGAGCTAAATTCATAACAACATAAATAGAAATATAAATTATTGAACTTTGAATTCCCTCGTTTGATGCTGTGGCTAAACCAGCTAAGGTGTAACCAACGTGTCCTATAGAACTGTAAGCAATTAATCTTTTAATATTAGTTTGCCCTATAGCAGCAACTGCTCCAAAAACCATAGAAGCTATAGATAAAAAAACTATTATCATTTGCCATTGATCAATTAAATTTAAAAAAGGAACATATAAAAATCTAATAAATACAGTCAAAGCAGCTACCTTTGGAACTATTGTAAAAAACAAAGTTACAGTTGTTGGAGATCCTTCGTAAACATCGGGTGCCCACATATGAAATGGAACTGCAGAAATTTTGAATGCTAATCCAACTAATATGAACACAATACCAAAAGTTAAAACATATTCTTCAGAATTTAGTTGATTTGATATTATATCAAAATTTGTTGAACCTGAAAAACCATAAACCAAAGAACATCCGTATAATAATAGTCCTGATGATAATGCACTTAAAACAAAATATTTCAAACCAGCTTCTGATGATTTTAATTGATCCCTATTATATGTCGCTAAAACATAAAGAGCTAATGACTGCAATTCTAAGCCCATATAGAAAACAATTAAATCATTTGAGCTAATCATTACCATCATGCCAAGAATAGAACTCAAAACAAGAACTGGGTACTCTATATTATATATTTTAAATGTTTTTAAATAAGTTGATGAAATAACTAAAACTAAAAAACCTCCAATTAATGTTATAATTTTCATTAGCGAAGACATACTGTCAATCACGACACTTTCATTAAACAAAGTTTCTCTAGTTACAGAAAAAGTTTCATTTATTATTATTATTGTTGTAATTAAAATTGCAAACAAAGATAAATTGAAAGTAATTTTAGAACTATCATTTTTAAACACACCCAAAATAAGTAAAAACATAATTGATAGAGAAATAAAAATTTCAGGTAATATTAAATTCAAATTTTCCATATTATTTACTAGCTAAATTTGTATTATGCGTATTAATTAAATCAGTGACAGAAACCTCAATAGTGTTAATTAATGGATCGGGATAAAAACCAAAAAATAAGATTGGTACAGCTAAACAAGATAAAATAAAATATTCAGATCTATTTAAATCAATCATTTTTTTAAGATCTTCATTAACTAATTTTCCAAATACTACTCTTTTATATAGCCATAAAATGTATGCAGCTCCTAAAATCACCCCAATACTAGCTATAACAGCAACTAAAAAGTTGTCTTTGAAAGCTCCCATTAATATTAAAAACTCACCAATAAATCCACTTGTTCCAGGTAAACCAAGAGACGCTAAAGCAAATAACATGAACAATATTGAATATTTTGGAATTACAGAAACTAGTCCACCATACGTACTTATCAATCTAGAATGCATTCTGTCATAAACTACACCAACAGTTAAAAATAATGCTGCTGAAACTAAGCCATGGCTTATCATTTGAATTATACTTCCTTCAATTCCTTGTTGTTGTAAAGTGAATATACCTAAAGTTACAAAGCCCATATGTGCTACTGATGAATAAGCAATCAACTTTTTCATATCTTCCTGCATTAAAGCTATCAGTGAAGTAAATATGATAGCTATAACACTCAAGGTGTAAATTAAAGGTGTAAATACCTCTGATGCAACTGGGAAAAGACCTAAAGAAAATCTAATAAAACCATATCCAGCCATCTTTAACAAAATTGCAGCTAGTAATACAGATCCTGCTGTAGGAGCTTCAACGTGAGCATCTGGTAACCATGTATGAACTGGCCACATCGGTGTTTTAACAGCAAATGAACTAAAAAATGCTAACCACAATAGATTTTGATATTTAACATCAATTCCAATTTCATATAGTTGAACCACGTCAGTTGTTCCTGTAATCCAATAAATTGAAATTATTGCAACTAACATCAAAACAGAACCTAACAATGTGTATAAAAAGAATTTAAATGCAGAATAAACTCTTCTTGCACCTCCCCAAATTCCGATAATTAGAAACATTGGTATTAATCCAGCTTCAAAAAATAAATAGAATACAACTAAATCAAGTGCACAGAAAACACCAATCATGAAACTTTCCATGATTAGAATTGCAATTAAAAAATCTCTTAATCTATTTTTAACAGAATTATTTACAGATATTATACAAAGGGGAGTTATAAATGTTGTTAATATTATAAATAAAATTGAAATACCATCAACTCCAACTTTATAATTAATAAATCCTTCAATCCATGTTCTATCTTCTACAAATTGAAAACTAGACGTTGATTGGTCAAAAGAAACCCAAAGATAAATAGAAATTAAAAAATTAACTACAGTAGTAAATAAAGCAACATATTTAGCAGTTAAATTATTTCCTTCTTTATCTTTGGTAAAAAATAAAAATAAAGCACCAACTATAGGTAATAATATTAAAGATGAAAGAATAGGAAAATTCATTATTTAACTATTAAAAAAGTTAGTAAAGCAGAGAAACCTAATAACATTACAAATGCATATTGATAGATAAAACCACTTTGAAATTTAGTTGCTTTAATTGAACATTTTTTTATAAAAGAAGAAATTCCATCAGGACCAAAACCATCAATTATAGTTCCATCACAAACTTTCCACAAAAATAAACCTAGTTTCTTTGAGGATTTAATAAACAACACATCGTACAACTCGTCGAAATACCATTTATTAACTAAAAAATTATACAAAGGTTTGTTTATAGAAACTATTGAATTAGGTAACTCTTTATTTTTTACAAATAAGTAATAAGCAATTGGAATAGATACTAAAACTAAACAAGGTGTTAAAAGTAAAAACCATAAAGGTGGATGTTCAGTACTTAAAGGCTCTAAAAACTTAATAGACTCTGCCCAGAATAAATTATCACCATGACCAATAAATAGTCCTTTAAATAGAAAACCAGCAAATACCGCTCCTATTGAGAGGATAAATAAAGGAACAAGCATTACTAATGGAGACTCGTGAGTTTCCTCTATTTTGACTTCTTTGTTGTTATAATCTCCATGGAAAGATTTAAATATCAATCTCCATGAATAGATAGATGTTAAAAATGCAGTAATTATCCCAATTCCAGCAGCATAATATCCAACAGTATTACCTTTTAAATACGCAAATTCTATAATCGCATCTTTAGAATAAAATCCTGATAAAAAAGGAAAGCCTGTTAATGCAAGTGTTCCTATAATCATAAAACCATAGGTATATGGTAACTTTTTCCATACACCGCCCATGTTATTTATATTTTGTTCATCTTTAAACGCATGGATTACCGAACCAGATCCTAAAAATAATAGAGCTTTGAAAAAAGCGTGAGTAAACAAATGAAACATAGCAACATTGTATGCACCTACTCCAGCAGCAAAAAACATATAACCAAGTTGGCTACAAGTAGAATAGGCAATAATTTTTTTTATATCGGTTTGAACTAAAGCTACTGTAGCTGCAAAAAAAGCTGTAGTCATTCCAACTACTGTTATAAAATTTAATATTAACGGTGAATACTCATAAATAGGAGAACATCTTACTACTAAGAAAACACCCGCTGTCACCATTGTTGCTGCATGGATTAATGCAGAAACAGGTGTTGGGCCTTCCATAGCATCAGGTAACCAAGTATGTAGCAATATCTGTGCAGATTTACCCATTGCTCCAATAAATAAAAATAAACAAACTAAATCTATTGCTTTTACCTCAAAACCTAAAAAGGATAAGTTGTTATCTACAACCATTGGAATTTGTTGAAATACTTCTGAATAATTAACAGTTCCAAATAAATAAAATATTAAGAAAATTCCTAAAGCAAAACCAAAATCACCCACTCTATTAACTACAAATGCTTTTATTGCTGCAGCATTTGCTGTTTCCTTTTTAAACCAAAAACCAATTAAGAAGTAGGAACATAAACCAACACCTTCCCAACCAAAAAATAATTGTATGAAATTATCTGAAGTCACAAGCATCAACATCGCAAATGTGAATAATGATAAATAAGCCATAAATCTTGGTTTATGAGGATCATGAGACATGTAACCAATTGAATAGATATGTACTAAAGCAGATACAGAAGTTACAACTACTAACATTACAGCTGATAATGGATCAATTAACATTGACCAATTTACATCAAGTGACCCAGAGTTTATCCAAGTAGCTATAACAATATTTTCTTCATACTGATTTACTATTACTTTATAAAGAACAAAAATTGATAAAAGAGCAGAAATTGATACTAGTGCGCTTGTTACTATTTCAGAATTTCTATCACCAATATATTTTCCAAAGAAACCTGAAATTATTGATGCAATAAGTGGAAGAAATATAATTGATAGTTCCATTATTAACCCTTCAAATTATCAATTTCTTCAACTCTTATTGTTCCAGAATTTCTAAAATATACGACTATAATTGCTAATCCTATAGCTGCTTCTGCTGCCGCAACTGTAAGAATAAATAAAGTAAAGACTTGACCTGCCAAATCCCCTAAATAAATCGAAAAAGCAACTAAATTTATGTTCACAGCAAGTAATATTAGTTCAATACTCATTAATATGACAATGATGTTCTTCCTATTAAGAAAAATACCAATTACTCCAATTGAGAATATTACTGCTCCTAAAGTTAAATAATGTCCTAAACCTATATCAATCATCTATTTTAATTCCTTTATTATTCTGCACCTCTAGTACCTCAACGCCTTCAGCTCTTTCTCTAGATATTTGCTTGATATAGCTTTGTCTTTTTACACCTGATCTTTGTCTAAATGTTAATACAATAGCACCTATCATGGCTACTAAAAGAACCATACCGCTTATTTGGAACACATGAATATAGTCGGTATATAAAATCTGACCCAAAGAGTGAGTGTTGCTTAGAGTTGTTTGGGCAGTTGAATTATTAATATCAAATATTTCAGGTTTATATTTCCAACCTCCAATTACAATTATTATTTCAAAAAATATAAGTATACTAATAATAAATCCTACAGGGATATGCCTAGAGCTTTGATGACCTGCAAACCATTGGTTTTTTTGTTGAGCTACGTTTAACATCATAACAACAAATAAGAATAAAACTGCTACAGCTCCAACATAAACAATCAACATTATCATTCCCAAAAATTCAGCTCCTATCATAATAAAAAGACAAGAAATACTTATGAAATCTAGTATTAAAAAAAATACAGAGTGTACAGTATTTTTAGAAGCGGTTACCATTATAGCTGAAATTACAGCAATTATTGAAAAAGTATAAAAAAAAATAGCATGTGCCATAATTTTATCTATAAGGGTTATCAGCTTTTATATTAGCTGCTAAAATATTTTCCCATCTGTCACCATTATCTAATAATTTTTCTTTAGTGTAATAAAGTTCTTCTCTTGTTTGAGTAGAAAATTCAAAGTTAGGCCCTTGAACAATTGCATCAACTGGACATGACTCCTCACATAAACCACAATAAATACATTTCATCATATCAATATCATAACGAGTAGTTTTTCTGCTACCATCTTCTCGTTCTGCTGACTCAATTGTGATAGCTTGAGCTGGACACACAGCTTCACATAATTTACATGCTATGCATCTTTCTTCACCGTTAGGGTATCTTCTTAATGCATGTTCTCCTCTAAACCTCGGGCTTATTTTTCCTTTTTCAAATGGATAATTTATTGTCTTTTTAGATTTAAATAATTCTTTGATAGCAATAAACAAACCACTAATAAAGTCGGTCATCAAAATAGTTTTAAAAAATCTAGAAACATTCATAATCAATTCGCTGGTAAAAGATTGAAATAAAATAAATAACTTGCAGTTAAAACAACCCAAGTTAATGATAATGGTAAGAAAATTTTCCATCCTAATCTCATAAGTTGATCGTATCTATATCTGGGTACAATTGCTTTAACTAATGCAAACAAAATAAATAATAAAAGGATTTTTAAAATTAACCATAAGCCTCCAGGTATTAGATTAAATGGATATAAATCAATAGGAGACAGCCAGCCTCCCAAAAATAAAATTGATCCCAAGGCACACATTAAAAGGATATTTGCATACTCGCCTAGCCAAAACATTGCATACATCATTCCTGAATATTCTGTTTGATATCCTGCTACTAGTTCTGCTTCTGCCTCAGGTAAATCAAACGGTGGTCTATTAGTTTCTGCTAGCGCAGATATAAAAAAAATTACAAACATTGGAAAAAGAGGAACAACAAACCATAGATTTTGTTGAGCTAAAACTATGTCATTGAGATTAAGTGAACCAACGCATAAAAGAACATTTATTATAATTATTCCTATGGAAACTTCGTAAGACACCATTTGAGCAGCAGATCTAATTGCGCCTAAAAATGGATATTTAGAATTTGATGCCCAACCACCCATAATAATCCCATAAACTCCTAGGGAAGAAACTGCAAATAAATAAAGAATTCCAACATTTATATTGGCAAGAACTTGTGTTTCACCAAAAGGTATTACAGCCCAGGCAATTAAAGCTAAAGTCATGGTAACAATTGGGGCTAAAATAAATATAACTTTATTTGAACTAGCTGGGATAATAATTTCTTTAAATATATATTTTAAAGCATCAGCTAAAGATTGTAATAAGCCAAATGGACCAACTACATTTGGGCCTTGACGCTTTTGAACAAATGCCCAGACTCTTCGATCTAGCCAGACGATCATCGCAACTGAAACAAGAACAGGAATAAGTAAAAATAAAATTTTATAAATTTCCTGAAAAATAATGTTAATATATTCCATTTTAACCTTCGGTACCTGTTTTTTTTACTTCTATTTTAGAATTATGACAATCAAGCATAGTTTTTGATGATCTAGCTATCACATTCGAAAAATAATAATTTTTATTCTCAATAATTAATCTTTCATCTTTAAAATTTTCTTTCGGTATTATTTTTTCTATCTCTTTTTTATTTTCCTGCTGCAATGATATAAAATTAAACATGCTACTTTCTAATTCATCTTTATCATTAAATAATTTTCTATTATTCATAAATTCAGCTAGTTCATTAATTATTTGCCAGTCTTCTTTTGCCTCTCCGGGTGGATATGAAGCTTTAAACGCTTTTTGAACTTTGCCTTCTAAATTCGTGAAATGACCATTTTGTTCTGTGTAAGCTGCTCCAGGTAAAATTATATCTGCAATTTCAGCACCTTTGTCTCCATGACTACCTTGATAAATTATAAATTCATCTTTTTTTTTAAAATCTAAATTATCTTGACCCAATAAATAAATAATTTCAAAATTGTTAGATTGAAGATTGTTAAATATATTTCTTTTATCATTAATTATTCTTAAATCTAAATTTCCAACAGTGGAAGCATCTGTTACAAGTGTGTTTAATGAATTCCAATCATTATTTATTTTATTATTTTTTTTCAAAAATTCTTTGATCAAATTAAATAAAAATTCTGCAGATTTTAATTTGTAAAATGACTCTCCCAAAATAATAAGTGGTTTTTTAGAGTCTAAGATTTTTTTTGAAACTTCATTGCTGCCCTCAAAAATATCTAAAATTGTTTTTGTTTTACCATCAAGTGGTTCGTAAGGATAAGTAAGATCTCCAACATCATCAAGTGATATAATTTTTGTTGAATTATTTAAAAATGATTTCCTTATTCTTGCATTTAAAATAGTTGCTTCAAATCTTGGATTTGCTCCAATTAAAAGGATTAAGTCCGATTCTTCAATTCCATTAATTGATGAATTAAATAAATAATTTTCCCTCTCATTCGTATTGATAAAATTATTTGATGATCTGCTCTCGTAATTTTTTGTATTTAATGTTCTTTCAAAAAACTCCTTGAAGATATAACTTGTCTCCATATTGGTTAAATCACCAACAAATCCTGCAATTTTATCTTTTGATGTTTCGTTTAATTTTGATTTTATAATCTTAAAAACTTCTTCCCAACTGGCTTTTTCAAATTTTTGATTATATTTAATAAATGGTGCGTCTAATCTTTGGTTAGAAAGTCCGTCACATGCATATCTAGTTTTGTCTGATATCCATTCCTCATTAATATCCTCATTAATTATTGGCAAAATCCTTTTCACCTCCCATCCATAAGTATCAACTCTTATATTTGATCCAACAGCATCCATAACATCGATAGTCTCTGTTTTTTTTAATTCCCATGGTCTTGCCTCGAAGACATATGGTTTTGATGTCAAAGCTCCAACAGGACAAAGGTCAATAACATTACCTGACAGTTCTGATTGTACAGATTTTTCTAAATAAGTGGTAATTTGCATATCTTCACCTCGCCCAATTGCTCCAATTTCTGGAACACCAGCAACTTCAGTTGCAAATCTTACACATCTTGTACAATGAATACATCTCGTCATTTGAGTTTTGATTAAAGGTCCCATATTTTTTTCTGGAACAAATCTTTTGTTTTCTTTAAATCTTGATTTATCAACTCCATAAAACATTGACTGATCTTGTAAGTCACATTCACCACCTTGATCACAAACTGGACAATCCAAAGGGTGATTTGCAAGTAAAAATTCCATAACTCCTTTTCTAGCTTTTTCCACAAATGCTGTATTAGTCTTTATATTCATCCCCTCTGCTGCAGGCATTGCACAAGAAGCAATAGGTTTAGGGGATTTCTCCATTTCTACTAAACACATTCTACAATTTCCAGCAATAGATAGTTTTTCATGATAACAAAACCTTGGAATTTCAATTCCGGCTTTTTCACATGCTTGTAAAACAGTTAAGCCCTCTTCTACTTCCACGTCAATGTCATTTACTTTTAATTTAAGCATTTTTATCCAATAAATGTTGATCGACTAAATAAGGAATATCTTTGTTATTTTTTACAAAAGGGTCAAATTTATTTCTCTTTTTAATTTCATCAGAAAAATGTCTTAACAATCCTTGAACAGGCCAAGAGGAACCTTCTCCAAAAGCACAAATAGTATGACCAGCTATTTGGTTTGTCACATCACCTAACATATCAATTTCATCTCTTGATGCTTCACCTTTTGCCATTCGTTCTAACATTCTCCACATCCATCCAGAACCTTCTCTACAAGGTGTACACTGACCACAGCTCTCGTGTTTATAAAATCTTGCAATTCTTGCCATACACTTAATTATATCTTGATCTTTGTTGATAACTACTACACCGGCTGTTCCTAGCCCACTTTTTTCAGCACTTAAAGAGTCAAAATCCATAGTTAATGTCTCGCATTTTTCTTTTGGTATTAATGGCATTGAAGATCCACCAGGGATTACAGCTTGAAGGTTGTCCCAACCTCCTATTACTCCTCCGGCATGAACTTCTATCAATTCTTTTAAAGGTATATTCATCTCTTCCTCTACATTACATGGACTGTTTACGTTTCCAGAAATACAGAAAATTTTTGTTCCTGTATTTTTTTCTCTTCCAAGGGAAGCAAACCATTTACCGCCTCTTCTAAGTATTGTTGGAACTACAGCAATTGTCTCAACATTATTTATAATAGTTGGACAACCATAAAGGCCTATTAATGCAGGAAAAGGTGGTTTTAATCTTGGCTGGCCTTTTTTACCTTCAATACTCTCAAGCAAAGCTGTTTCCTCACCACAAATGTATGCTCCTGCTCCATAATGGATGTAAATATCTAAATCCCATCCTGTTCCAGCTGCATTTTTTCCAATTAATTTTTTTTCATAAGCTTCATCAATTGCAGCTTGAAGTTTTTGTCCATCAACAAAATATTCTCCTCTGATATAAATATAACAAACATGAGCTTGGACAGCAAAGGAAGCTATCAGACATCCTTCAATTAATTTATGAGGTTCAAATCTAAGAATATCTCTATCTTTACAAGTGCCAGGCTCAGACTCATCGCCATTAACTACCAAATAGTGAGGCCTTGAACCAACTTCCTTAGGTGCAAATGACCATTTTAGTCCTGTTGGAAAACCTGCACCTCCTCTACCTCTTAATTGTGAATCTTTAATTTCATTAATTATCCAATCTCTACCTTTATCAGTTATCTCTTTTGTATTTACCCAATCACCCCTTTTTTGAGATGAAATTACATCTGATCCTAAATCATTGTAAAGGTTTTTAAATATTCTATCCTGATCTTTAAGCATTTTTTAAATCCATAAGTGTTTTTCGATTATTCTCAGGTTCGTTATTCACTCTTCCTCTATAAGATCCTGGTTTAGGTGTTTCACCATTTAATATCTTATCTAAAATTTTTAATGTTTTATTTTTATCAAGATCTTCATAGTAATCATCATTTATTTGCATCATTGGAGCGTTGACACAAGCACCTAAACATTCAACTTCCATCCAAGAACAATTTTTATCGCTCGATAGTTCAGACTCATTTTGTGAAATTTTTTCTTTACAAGCCTCTATCAGTTGATTTGCTCCTCTAATCATACATGGTGTTGTAGTACAAACTTGTACAAAATACTTTCCAACAGGTGCCAAATTATACATTGAATAAAATGTAGCTACTTCATAAACTTTTATGTAAGGCATATCCAAAAATTTTCCTATATACTTCATAGCTGCAAGTGGTATCCAATTATTATTTTGTTTTTGGGCAATATAAAGTAAAGACATTACTGCGCTTTGTTGTTTTCCTTTAGGGTAGTTAGAAATTATTTTATTTGCCTCTTCTAATGAAACAGAGTTAAATTCAAAACTTTCAGGTTGATTTTTTGCAGGTTTTTTTAAACTCATCTATCAACCTCTCCAAATACAATATCTAAAGAACCTAATACAGCAGGAACATCTGCTAACATATGACCTTTAATTAAGTAATCCATCGATTGAAGATGTGAAAATCCTGGTGCTCTAATTTTACATTTATAAGGTTTGCTGGAACCATCTGATATCAAGTAAACTCCAAATTCTCCCTTTGGAGCTTCAACAGCTGTATAAATTTCATCATTAGGAACTCTATAACCCTCTGTAAATAATTTGAAATGATGTATCAATGCTTCCATTGATTGTTTTAACTCTTTTTTAGGCGGAGGACTGATTTTTCCATCAAGAGATTTAATAGGACCCTTTTCCATTTTAGAGAGACATTGTTTGATAATAGAGACACTTTCTTTCATTTCTTCTATTCTGCATAAATAACGATCATAACAATCACCATTTTTACCAACAGGTATTTTAAATTCTAATTGATTATAGCAATCATAAGGTTGAGATTTTCTTAAATCCCAGGGAACTCCCGAACCTCTGATCATAACTCCAGTAAAAGAGTAATCCAGAGCATCCTCTTTGGTTACTATCCCAATATCAACATTTCTTTGTTTAAAAATTCTATTATCAGTTAAAAGATTTTCTAAATCATTAATTATTTTTGGAAACGACTCACAAAATTTAAATATATCTTCCTCAAGACCAGCTGGAAGATCTTGGTGAACTCCACCAGCTCTAAAATAATTTGCATGTAATCTTGAACCTGATGCTCTTTCGTAAAATGTCATTAAAGTTTCACGTTCTTCAAAACCCCACAAAGATGGTGTTAATGCACCAACATCAAGAGCTTGTGTTGTAACATTCAATATATGACTTAATATTCTACCAATTTCACAAAATATCACTCTGATATATTGTGCTCTACTAGGTACATCAATTTTTAAGATTTTTTCAACAGCTAATGCAAATGCATGCTCTTGATTCATTGGAGCAACATAATCTAGTCTATCAAAATAAGGAACTGCCTGCATATAAGTTTTATTTTCAATGAGTTTTTCTGTGCCTCTATGAAGTAAACCTATATGTGGATCAGCTTTTTCAACTATTTCACCATCTAATTCTAAAATTAAGCGCAACACACCATGCGCAGCTGGATGTTGTGGTCCAAAATTTAAATTTAAGTTTTTAATTTTTTTTTTCATTATTATTAGACTGTTCTTTAATGTATTTTGTACCTTCCCAGGGACTTTCATAATCGAAATTTCTATAGTTTTGCTCTAACTTAACAGGTTCATTAATTACTTTTTTTTGTTCTTCGCTGTATCTAACTTCGGTATGTCCTGTTAAAGGAAAATCTTTTCTTAATGGATGCCCTTCAAATCCATAATCAGTCAAAATTCTTCTCAAATCTGGATGGTCTTTAAAATTAATTCCATACATGTCAAAAACCTCTCTTTCCATCCAATTTGCAGCTGGAAAAACAGTCGTTAATGAATTTATCACTTCATTTTCATTAATTTGATAACTTAAAATAATTCTATGATTAAATTCATGACTTAAAAGAAGATAAACGATTTTAAATCTTTGAGACTCTTCTGGATAATCAACCGCAGTTATATCAATTAATTGTCTAAATTTTGTATTCTTATTTGTCTTTAAAAAAAGAACGACGTCAATCAAATCTTCTCTATTAATTTCTAAATAAAGATGATTGTGCTTGATATTTGATTTATTTATTTTTGTTGTTAATTCAGAATTAATTTTTTTTTCCAATTCAATTAAAGTATTCATAAAATTTATCTATTAAACGATCCTTTGTTTCTTATTTTTTTTTGTAATTGCAAAATTCCATACAATAACGCCTCTGCAGAAGGTGGGCATCCTGGTACGTAAACATCTACGGGAACAATTCGATCACAACCTCTTACAACCGAATAAGAATAATGATAATAACCTCCACCATTAGCGCAACTACCCATTGATATAACATATCTTGGTTCTGGCATTTGATCATAAACTTTTCTTAATGCTGGTGCCATTTTATTTGTCAAAGTGCCTGCTACTATCATTACATCCGATTGTCTGGGTGAACCACGCGGTGCAGCACCAAATCTTTCAAGATCATATCTTGGCATCGCAGTCTGCATCATCTCAACAGCACAACATGCTAGACCAAAAGTCATCCAATGAAGTGAGCCTGATCTAGACCAATTAACTAAATTATCTAATGAGGTTGTTATAAAACCATTTTTACTGAAGTCCTCAGCTAATTTTTTAAATTCTTCAGGTACTTGATCTATTTTGCTATTCATAAAATTAATTTATTCCCAGTCTAAAGCACCTTTCTTCCATTCATAAATAAATCCAATTGTTAATATGAACAAAAAAATCATCATTGATATAAAACCAAGTAAACCAATGTTGCCTAGAGAAATTGCCCAAGGAAAAAGAAATGCAATTTCTAAATCAAAAATTATAAAAAGAATTGCTACTAAATAAAATCTTACATCAAATTCCATTCTAGAGTCTTCAAATGGTTCAAATCCACACTCATAAGCAGATAATTTTTCTGGATCTGGATTTTTTGGTGAGAGAATAAAATTAACTATTATAAATGCACAGCTTAAACCTAGAGCAATAATCAAAAAAAGTATTATTGGTAAATATTCTTGTATGAAATTTGGTAACATGTAAGTCTATATAACAACTTTTATGACTTGTTGTAGTGGAGAAAAGTCACATTTTTAGCGGTAACTGATAATGATTATCAATAATTTTTAAAAAAAGTGGCGGGAGTGAAGGGACTCGAACCCTCGACCTATCGCGTGACAGGCGATCGCTCTAACCAACTGAGCTACACCCCCACTTATATATTTTGGTGGGCAGTAAAGGACTCGAACCTTTGACCCCCTCGGTGTAAACGAGATGCTCTACCAACTGAGCTAACCGCCCCAAAATATCGGTACTAATACATCAACGTAGCTGCAAAGTAAATTATTTATTATTGAATACTAGCTTGAGATTTGTCATCTTTTTTACTCAAATCAACCTCAACCCATTCAGTTCTTTTTAGTTCTTTTGTTAAAGCTATTTTTAAAACCTGATCTGCAAATTCTACAGGAGTAATTTTGATCTCATCAACAATTTTTTTAGGCATATCAACTAAATCTTTTTCATTCTCTTTTGGAATAATTACCTCTTTGACTCCAGCTCTATGTGCGGCCAACAATTTTTCTTTCAATCCTCCTATTGGAAGAACTTGTCCTGTAATTGTAACTTCTCCTGTCATTGCAATATCTCTTTTTACAGGAATATTAGTTAATGACGAAACAATTGATGTTACCATTCCAACACCTGCTGAAGGTCCATCTTTTGGAGTAGCACCCTCAGGTACATGTATATGAAAATCTTTTTTTTCAAATAAAGGTGGAATTATTCCATATTCTAAACATTTTGATCTTACAAACGATTTAGCTGCTTTTACGGACTCTTGCATTACATCTCCTAGTTTTCCAGTGATTTGCATTCTTCCTTTACCTGGCATTGTTACAGTTTCAATTTTTAATATTTCACCTCCATATTCAGTCCAAGCTAAACCCGTGACAATTCCTACTCTATTATCAGCCTCTAATTCTCCAGATTTATATTTTGCTACTCCTAAAAAATCTGACAAATTTTTTATATTAATCTCAACATTTTTTTGCTCACCAGATACAATTTTTTTAACAACTTTTCTTGAAAGTTTAGAGATTTCTCGCTCCAGATTTCTTACTCCAGACTCTTTTGTATAATTTCTAATTACTTCTTTGATTATGTTTTTATCAAGTTTCATTTCATTTTCTTTTACACCGTTATCTTTAACTTGTTTTGGTAATAAAAATTTATTAGCTATGCTAATTTTTTCATCTTCTGTGTAACCTGCAAGTCTAATTACTTCCATTCTGTCTAATAAAGGAGGAAGAATGTTTAAAGTGTTCGCAGTAGTAACAAACATTACATCTGATAAATCATAATCAACTTCTAAATAGTGGTCATTAAAAGTAGTATTTTGTTCTGGATCTAGAGCTTCCAATAAAGCTGAAGAAGGATCACCTCTATAATCATTTCCAATTTTATCTATTTCATCTAATAGAATTAAAGGATTTTTTGTTCCAGCTTTTTTCATCATTTGAATAATCTTACCAGGAAGAGAACCAATATAAGTTCTTCTATGTCCTCTTATTTCTGCCTCATCTCTCATTCCACCAACAGACATTCTAACAAACTCTCTGTTAGTTGCTTTAGCTATAGATTTTCCTAATGAGGTTTTCCCAACACCTGGGGGGCCAACTAAACATAGAATTGGTCCTTTAATTTTTTCCATTCTCTTTTGAACAGCTAAAAACTCAATTATTCTCTCTTTAACTTTTTCAAGTCCAAAGTGATCTTTATCTAAAACCTCTAATGCTTTAGCTAAATCAATCGCTACCTCACTTTTTTTATGCCAAGGTAGATCTATCATCCAATCTAAGTAATTTCTTACAACTGTTGCTTCAGCAGACATTGGACTCATATTTTTTAATTTTTTTAGTTCTTGGAGACATTTTTTTTCAACGTCTTTAGGCATTTTTGCTTTAAGGATTGATTTATTCAAACTAGTATTTTCATCTTTACCATCTTCAATTTCTCCTAATTCTTTTTGAATAGCTTTTAGTTGCTCATTTAAGTAATATTCTCTTTGAGTTTTCTCCATTTGAGTTTTAACTCTACCTCTTATTCTTTTTTCTACTCCAATAATACTAGTTTCATTTTCCATTATTTTGATTATGGCATTTAATCTTTTTTTAACATCAACAGTTTCAAATATTTGTTGCTTTTCTGAAATTGAAGCTGTTATGTGAGAAGCTATATTATCAGCTATTTGAGATGGATCTTTTAATTGCTTTATAGTATTTATAATTTCATTAGAAATCTTTTTATTTATCGAAGTAAGCTTTTCTAATCTTCTTATTGCAGTAGCAGCTAAAGGAAATAGATCTTCCTCTTTATTTGAAATATCATTAAAGGAGGTATACTCACATACAATAAATTTTTCATTATCTTTGAAGTCTAAAATTTTAACTCTTTTTATCCCTTCTACTAAAACTTTCACTGTTCCGTCAGGTAACTTTAATAATTGCAAAATATTTCCTTCACAACCATACATAAATACGTCTGTTTTCTTTGGATCATCTATTTCAGAATTTTTTTGTGTTACAAGAATAATTTTTTTATCATTCTTCATCACTTCATTTAATGCTGATATTGATTTATCTCTTCCAACAAACAATGGGATAACCATACTTGGAAAGACAACAATGTCTCTTAAGGGCAATAATGGTAATGATATTTTTACGTCCATTCTCTAAATATGGATATTAAATTTGATATTGCAATAGGTTTTTGTGAGTTATTATTACTCGTTATGCTGCTGAAGTCTTGTTATTTTTTGATTTACCCTCATCTTTTGAGTGTACCAAAATAGGTTGACTTTGACCTTTTGCAGCGGATGAATCAATAATTACTTCTTCTATATTTTCTTGACTTGGCAAATCATACATAGTTTTTAATAATATATTTTCTAAGATAGATCTAAGACCTCTAGCGCCAGTTTTTTTATTAATAGCTTTTTGAGCGATTTCTTTTAGAGCATTATCTTTAAATATTAATTTCGCTCCATCTAATTTAAATAATTCTTGGTATTGTTTAGTTAATGAATTTTTAGGTTCTTGTAAAATCTTTATCAATGATTTTTCATCCAAATCATCCAGTGTTGCTATCATAGGTAATCTTCCAATAAACTCCGGTATTAAACCGTATTTTAAAAGATCCTCGGGTTCTAAACTTTTCATCCATTCACCAGTTTTTTTATCTTGTGTATTTTTAACATCTGCACCAAATCCAATTGAAGTACCTTTGTCTCTTTGAGAAATTATCTTATCTAAACCAGCAAAAGCTCCACCACAAATGAATAGGATATTAGTTGTATCCACTTGTAAAAATTCTTGTTGTGGATGTTTTCTACCACCTTGAGGAGGAACACTTGCTACTGTTCCTTCCATTATTTTTAATAAAGCTTGTTGGACTCCCTCACCGGAAACGTCTCTTGTAATAGATGGGTTCTCGGATTTTCTACTAATTTTATCTACTTCATCTATGTATACTATTCCTCTTTGAGCTTTTTCAACATTATAATCTGCTGCTTGAAGTAATTTTAAAATTATATTTTCAACATCTTCTCCAACATAACCTGCCTCAGTTAAAGTGGTCGCATCAGCCATGGTAAATGGTACATCTAAAATTCTTGCAAGTGTCTGAGCTAATAATGTTTTTCCGCAACCAGTTGGTCCAACTAAAAGAATATTTGATTTTGCAAGCTCAACGTTTTTACTTGTTTTATTTTCATAATTTAATCTTTTATAATGATTATGAACAGCTACTGACAAAACTTTTTTAGCGTGTGCTTGACCAATAACATAATCATCTAAAACCATACAAATTTCTTTTGGTGATGGAAGTCCATCCTGGTGTTTTACAAGAGTGTCTTTGTTTTCTTCTTTTATGATATCCATGCAAAGCTCAACACATTCATCACATATAAATACAGTTGGCCCAGCAATGAGTTTTCTAACCTCATGTTGGCTTTTGCCACAAAAAGAACAGTAAAGAATATTTTTGTTATTAGTGTTCATAATTTTTAAAACGAATCAATTCAATACTTTATTATAGGATACTTGCTGATATCAAGTTTCAAATTATCTGTCTTCAATATATTGTATGCTAAGTTCTTTTTTCTACAACTTCATCTATTAATCCAAAGGATTTGGCTACATCAGCTGTCATGAAATTGTCTCTTTCAAGAGCACTTTTGATTTCATCCACACTTTTACCTGTATGCTTTGAATAAATTTCATTTAATCTTTTCTTTAAAGAAAGAACTTCATTAGCATGTATTTCTATATCAGTTGCTTGACCTTGAAAACCAGCTGATGGCTGGTGAACCATAATTCTTGAATTAGGTAATGAAAATCTTTTACCTTTAGTTCCTGCAGCAAGCAAAAATGATCCCATGGATGCAGCTTGACCAATACAAAGAGTAGAGATTTCAGGTTTAATATATTGCATAGTATCATATATACCAAGACCTGCCGTAACTAAACCACCAGGACTATTTATATATAAATAAATTTCTTTTTTTGGATCTTCCGCCTCTAAAAATAATAATTGAGCTGTTATAACTGAGGCAACATTATCGTTTATTTGACCTGTTAAAAAAATAATTCTCTCTTTTAAAAGTCTTGAATATATATCGTAAGCTCTCTCACCTTTGTTTGATTGTTCAACAACCATAGGAACCAGATTGCTCATAAATTCTGAAATTTTATTTGTCATAAAGTTGATTCGTTCTACTTATACAACTTGAGATTACTTTTTGCTAACTTTTTTTGTTTTTTTAATTGAAGGTTTAGTTTTTTTGGTTTTTGGCTTAGATTTCTTTTCAGAAGATTTGCTTGCCTCAACTTTTTTTTCAGGTTTTCTTTGATCTTTAAGTTCTTGATCTAGCTGTTGTTTTTGAGATTCTTTTAAAATTTTTTCTGCTTCATCTTTAGTAATTTCTTTTTCATTTGGCTTAGCTTTTTCTTTTATAAGACTAATTATTTTTTCTTCATAAACAGTGCCTCTTAAACTTGCAACGGCCGAAGGATTTTTTTGATAAAAATCCATTACCATTTTTTCCTGGCCTGGCATCATTCTTAATTGTTTCTGTATTTCAGCTTGAAGTTCTTGCTCGTTTACTTTAATTTTATTTTGTTCACCAAATTCATTTAAAATTAAACCTGTTTTAATTCTTTTTTTTGCGATTTCTTCAAAATTTTTTCTACTTTTTTTTGTATCCTCTTCACTCATCCCCTGTGATAAAATTTTAATCTCTTCATCAATTAAGTTTTCAGGAATTTCATCCACTTTAAATTTTTCTAATTCTTTTAAAATTTGATTTTTTGATAACCTATCTAAAGAATTTTTATATTCATCATTAATCTGGTTAGAAATTAATTTTTTTAAATCTTGCAAATCTTTTGCACCTAAATTTTTAGCAAAATCATCATTTATTTTTACTTCCTCAGATTTTTTAACTGATGTAATTTTACAATTAAATTTTGCTTTTTTATTAGCAAATTCTTTTTGTGGAAAATTTTCTGGTAGTAAAGCTTCAACTAATTTTAATTCATTTTTTTTAACACCAATTAATTGTTTATCAAAACCTTTTAAAAACAAATCTTTTCCAAGTGTTAATTGAGTGTTTTTTCCCTCATTGCCTTTAAAAGTTTGGCCATCAACTGTTGCACTATAATCTAAGACTACAAGATCTCCTTCTTTAGCTTGAGTTTCTGGTGAGACATCTTTAAAGTTAGGTTGATTTTTTGCTATTTCTTTTATTCTTTTGTCAGTTTCTGAAGGATCAATTTTAACTTTGTACTGATCAAATTTTATATTAGTAATTTCTTTTGTGTCGATTTTAGGCAACTCTGTTACTGAAAGAACGTATTCTAGCTCTTTGTCTTCACCATAAGTTTTTAAATCAAGTTTTGGTTGACCGGCAGGTTTGATCTTATTTTCCTCTAGTGCTTTAGTTGATGTGTCTTTTAAAACTTTATCTAAAACCTCGCTAAAAACTGCTTTACCAAATTGTCTTTTTAAAATTTCTTTTGGAACTTTTCCTGGCCTAAATCCTTTTAAATTAACTGTAGTTTTAATCTCTTCATATTTTTCGTCCATATAAGAAGACATTGTCTTCTTATCTATAAAAACTTTTACGTCTTTATTTAATCCCTTTTTATTTTCTACAATAACTTTCATAATATTAAATGGTAGGGCGAAAAGGACTCGAACCTTCACATGTTGCCATATTGGTTCCTAAGACCAACGCGTCTACCAATTCCGCCATCGCCCCACAAATTTAGTGGTTTTATATATGATTGAAACTAATTGTCCAACGACAATTATTGTAAAATATATTAATTTTCCTTTATAATAATAATATGATTATTTCACCTTGCATAAGTATTTGTAAAACTGATCCAAGTACTGGGTACTGCTATGGTTGTGGAAGAAATAATGAAGAAAAAAAAATTTGGAAACTTGACGATACAACTGATGAGTGGAAAAAAGAAAATCTTCAAAAAATTAAAAAAAGACTTCAAGGTTGGCAATTAAAAAGTTTTGAGGAGTCCTATACATATAAAATTGAAAATGGTATCTCTCTGTTTAAAAAAAATCTAAAAAATGAGTAAAACATCAATAGTTATAATTATATATATCATCGGTCTTATTATTGGAGCGTTGTTTCTTAAAATTTGGAGTGCTGATACAAGTGTTTTTAAAGGTTTGTTAGGATTAGGATGGACTGCTCTCCTTCTTATAGGAATATTTTTTGCTGAAAAAAATGAGAAAAATTAAATTATTAATTCTTTTTTTTTTAATTAATCTACCTATTCAAAATTTAAAATCAGAAATAATCATTATGCGTGCATGTGATGACAAACAAGATGAATTTCTAAAAAATGAATATATTCTAAATTTAGATGAGTTGATTATGATAAGAAATTATGTTTATAAAGAAAAAACTTTCCAAAAATACAGATTAACTGACCTAAGTGTAAAAAAATCGAACTCTTACATAAGAAATATTTATGAAGAAGGTGGAAAAATTTTAACACATAAACATGGTTATCCACAATTTTATACTCAAATTTTATTCGAAAAAGGGAAAAAAGAAATTTATATGAAAACTGTTTTAAACAATGAGGAAGGAATTTCAAAAATATCTACTTGTAAAAAAATAGAAAAATTTGAAAAAGAAAGTTAATTTTTTTTCTTATACTTTGAAGAATTTTTTTTTTTAGAACTAAATCTGTTATTAGCCATATTGTTTCTATGTTTTGCAAAAGCTTGTTTCTGTGCTTGTTTCATTGCTCTTTTTGAAGACATTATGTTTTAATAGTTTATTTTTATACTTCCTACCACATTAAAATTTTTATCAGAAACAACTATTTCACCTGATGATGGGGCATAATTTAAAACTTCAGATATTAATACATAATGAGTAACTAAAATTAAATTTTTATCATTTTTTAATTTTTTAACATAATCATTTAACATTTTAATTTGCTTGTCTTTATTTTTTTCATATTTAGAGCTGTAAAAAGAATTTAAGAAACTATTTGTAGAAAAATTTTTGAAAGCGATTTTAGCTGTATCTTTGCACCTGCACCATTCACTTGATAAAACTTTATCTATTTTAATTTCATTTTTTAAAAAAAATTCACCAATATTTTTCGCTTGTTCTCTTCCCTCTTCATTTAAATTTCTCTGTGTAGAACAATCATTTAAATTGAAATTGTCAGGATCTCCACCTCCAGGTGCATACGCATGTCTAATAAATATTAATTTTCCACCATACTCTAGTTGATTTAATAAATTTTTATTTAAATCTGCTTTGCTGAGTGTAGTTAAAGATATAAGTATTATTATTAATAATTTTATAATTTTCATTTATGGATATTAAATTAAATAATTTAAACAAAACAATAATTAACTGTAAAAAATGTCCTAGACTTGTAAAATTTATTAAAAAAGTCAGTAGTGAAAAAAGAAAACAGAATATTAATGAAATTTACTGGGGTAAACCTGTTCCAGGATTTGGAGATTTAGAATCAAAATTAGCTATTATTGGTCTTGCACCTGCTGCTCATGGAGGTACAAGAACTGGAAGAGCATTCACTGGAGATAAATCCGGAGATTTTTTGTTTAAATGCTTGCATGAAGTTGGAATTTCAAATTCTCCAATTTCAAAAAATTTAAATGATAATTTAAAATTAAAATCTACCTACATTACCAATATTTTAAAATGTGTACCTCCACAGGACAAGCCGCTTACTAATGAAATTTTAAACTGCTCACATTTTTTTGACGAAGAAATTTTGAATTTAAAAAAGCTTAATGTAATAGTTGCATTGGGTAAAGTTGCTTTTGATAATTGTACAAAACTATATAAACAAAAATTTAATATAAAAAAAAAATTTACTTTTAAGCACGGTAAAACAGAATTACTACCAAATGGTTTAATAATATTATCATGCTATCATCCAAGTCCTAGAAACGTTAATACGAAACTAATTACAAATAAAATGATGGTAAATCTATTTAAAAAAGCAAAAAAACTAGCTAAGTTTTAATTGTATCACAGAAATAAGGTTTAAATTTTGAGTATATTTCATCTGGAATTTTCATTGGCTTGCTTTCTTTATTAACAAAAACTAAATGCACTTGAGCTTCAACAATTGTATCTTCACCTTTTGTAATAATTTGGTTCATAAAAAAGGAGGTTTTGGTTATTGATTTTACGAAAGATCTTATTTTTAATTCATCCTCTAAATGAGCTGATTTTTTATACTCAATATTGCAAGACTTAACAATTATCAAAGAATTGAATTGATCTTGAATCTTTTTATTACTAAAGCCAATTGAAAATAAAGCCTCAGTTCTAGCTCTTTCTAAATACTTTAAATAGTTAGCATAATAAACCACCCCACCAGCGTCTGTATCTTCATAATAAACTTTTATCTTATAGAAAAAATTTTCATGCATAAAAAAGATTATATCAAATAATAATTAATTCTCTGAAAAATATATATTCTGGTAATAAGCTATAGCCTTCATTTTTGAATTATCTGTATCAGACATTATAGCTAATCCATCTAGTTCATTTACATTTAGATTATGAAACTTTTTGAAATCCTCTTTAACATTAGCTTTGACTGTAACCCATTCATTTATATTTATTTTAGTGGTAGCTAAAACATTATCTATTGATTTTTTTGTATAAGGACTCGGGGAATTAAAACCAATTTCATTATTACTTGAAAATACATAATTTATTGCTCTATTCGAAAGTGGTGTAGCACCTGTTTTTTTGACAGCAAACACTCTGGCAGCAAAATCATGACCTTTTTTTGTATTTTCATTTATTCCTGGTAAATCTTTTTCTATTTTCCACGTAATATTAATATAGGGAGTTTTGTTCAGATCAATTTTTATCTCTTTACCTAATCCAGAGGCTGCATTATCAGCTACAGCCTTTAAAAAATTTCCATTTTCGTTCGATCCAACTGTATAAACAGTATTATTATCAGCTCCCCTGACTTTTCTTACATTTAATTGAGAAAGCTCTTTTTCAGTAAAATCAAAAATTTTAATTTCATTTGCATTACTTGTACTAACAATGATGAGAGTACTTATAAGGATTTTAATAATAAATTTCATTTTATAAATATTTTTCAAAAAAATTGTTCATACATGATTTTGACAAAATTTAAACATCCAAAAATCAACTTTTGTGTCTAAAAAATAATTATGAAGACAATTTCCATTTTTATCTTGTTAATTTATTGGTCTATCATGATTTTTGCGCCTGTAATGTCTAAAGACCTTAAAATGAGTAGAGCTAAGATTAATAACTTCAAAATTCTAGATCAAAAACCTAGGAGTCAATAGGTAGAACGACCACCACTAATATCAAAAACTGCTGCTGTAGAAAAAGTATTTTCTTCAGAGGAAAGCCAGCAAATTAAAGAAGTAAACTCTTCTACCTCTAAAAATCTACCTCTGGGCACTTTTGATAGCATTCTTTGGACATGTTCTTTAGTCATTTGATCTAAAATTCTGGTTTTGGCTCCAGCTGGTGTTACTGCGTTTACAGCTATATTCTTATCAGCTAGCTCTTTTCCAAGGGATTTTGTTAATCCTATTGCTCCAGCTTTGCCTACGCTATAGGCACTAGCATTTGCATTTCCATCTTTTCCTGCAACTGAAGCTACATTTACAATTCTACCATAATTATTTGAGATCATATTCGGAATTACGGCTTTACAACAATAAAAAGTGCCCATTAAATTGATTTCAACAACTTTTTTCCACATCTTAATATCATAATCCCACAACGACGCTGTAGGACCAGTTATACCCGCATTGTTTATAAGAATATCAATTTTCGAATTTTTTGTGATTTCTTTTACATTTTTCTCAACTTCTAAATAATTAGATACATCAACAACACTTGCAGTTAAATTTTTATTATTTAAATCTTTAAAAGCTTTTTCTAAAGCTTTAGAATCATTATCCCATATAAACACATTAGCACCAGATTTTAAAAATCTTTTGGAAATATCTAAACCAAATCCTTGGGCTCCACCTGTTATAATCGCATTTCTATTTTTAAAATCATAAGCTATTTTTTCCATAAAACTATTCTTTTGCTAACAAATAATAAGTCAGAGCAGCTGTAAAAGCACCTATAATCCATGAGAGTGATTGAAGGAACATCAGATTAGAATTCCAAATTGTTGAAGCAGAAAAAATAAAACCTATAAATATAGAATAAACAGCTTTTATATGCCATCCTCCAGTGTAATAATAAACACCATTTTTATCTAATGAATAAATATCTTTATTATTCAATTTACTTTTCTTGATGAAATAAAAATCTGAAATCATAACTCCAAATAATGGACCAAAAAATGCTTCAAAAGTATCAATAAAAGATAAAATTCCTATTTGGCTTAAATAAGTTAACCAAAATATCCCTACTACAAAACCAATAATAGTAATTATTAAGCCTGCACTTTTAATAGATAAAGAAAAAGGAAAAAAATTAATTAAAGTATATTGTGAAGGAATAAAATTAGTTATTAGATTAGTTGAAACTGATGCTATAATTATAAAAATCAAAGCTAAAATTATAATTAGAAGATTATCTAATTTTCCAATTATATCTGTAGGATTAGTAAGTATCCTTGACAAATTCTCAGGATTTTGCTTGAGAAAGGCATCCATACCAGAAACAATAAATAATGAAAAAAATGAAAAAATTATCAAATTTAAAAGTAAACTTAAATTTCCTTTTTTTAGTTGATTAGTATTTTTTACATATCTTGAAAAATCTCCAAAACTTAAAATTACAATGGAAAAATAAGCGAATATAGTGCTAGCAACTGTAATTAATGGATTAATATTATTTTTGTCTAAAAAATTTGATAAATTTAATGTGCTTAAAAAAGCTTTAGAAGTAAATTTAACATCATTTAATAAGACAGACAAAAAGAAAAATAACATACCAAGATAGACTACAGTAGCTGAAAAAATAATAATTTTTTTATTAAAATTCATTCCTGCGCTAAATAAAAATCCTTGAAAAATTATTGATACAAAAATCGCAAACCAATCAATGAAATTCATTCCCAAGAAAAAAATTAAGAAAATCTGTTGATCAAGTAATGCAGGATCAAATGAAAAAATTGCAATTCTTATTAAATAACTTAAAGCTTTTGATAAAAAATATGTTTGAATTCCGAATAAAAAAACACCAACAAAAAATCTTATGAGACCAAAGTATTTTGCACCTTTAATACCTAAAGATGATCTTAATGATACAATAAAAGGTAATCCATTTTTTTGTGAGGGCTTTCCTATCAGATTTGAAAAAAAATAAACTAACAAAGTTCCAATTATTGATCCAAAAAAAACTACAAAAGTATTTAAGTTGTATATTAAATAAAGAGACGCAATTAATGAAAAACCAATTATACTTTGTATATTCACTCCCCAATAACAAAATAGAGTTTTCCAATCCCAATTTTTGTCATTTGGATTTACAGAAACTAAATCCCAATTTGCTAGGTTTTTTTTTAAATTTTGAGGACTCACTTAACTAATATAAAACTTTAACTTTTTACTGTCCATATAAGAGAGTTGGCAACCATAAAGCAATTTTAGGAAATATAATAATTAAAACTAAACCAATTACTTGTAATACCATAAATTGCATCATTCCGTAGTATATATCTTTAAGATCCCATTCTGGAACAACACCTTTTAAAAAATATGCTGAAAGTGCTACAGGTGGAGATAGCCAGGCGGTTTGTAAATTAACAGCGACTAGAATTGCAAACCATGTCAAATTAAAACCTAGCGCCTCAACTAATGGTAAAATAATTGGAACAATTATCATTACAATTGGTACCCACTCTAATGGCCATCCAAGTAAAAAAATCATTACCATTATCATTGCAAGTATTAGATATTTATTCATCTCTAAACCTAATAAAAATTCTGTTAATAAAGTTGGAGTGCCCAATCTTGCAAACACAGCTCCAAAAAAATTTGAAGCTGCAACTAAAACCATTATTAATGCAGTTATCTCAAGTGTTTTTACTAGAGCCTCTTGTAACTTAGGAAGAGTTAGTTTTTTATAAGCTAATGAAAGTAATAATGCACCCATTGCACCACATCCTGCAGCTTCTGTTGGCGTAGCAAAACCAAATAAAATACTCCCTAATGCTGCAAATACCAAAGCTGCAGGTGGAACTAATCCTAAGAAAAATTCAATCCATACATCTTTCATACTAGCAGCTCTCATATCCTCAGGTATAACTGGTCCTAACTTAGGATTAATCATGCATCTAATTGTAGTGTAGCCAGCGTATAAACTTGCAAGAAGAATTCCAGGTAAAATAGCTGCTGCAAATAAGTCTATTACTGGAATTTCCATTATCGGTCCCATGACAACTAACATAATACTTGGTGGAATTAAAATTCCTAAAGTACCTCCAGCTGTGATGGTTCCAGCTGCAAGCCTAACATCATAACCAGACCTGTTCATAGATTTTGCAGCCATAATTCCAAGAATTGTAACTGATGCTCCAACTATGCCAGTTGCTGCAGCAAATATTACAGAAACAAACAAAACAGCATAGTATAGTGAACCTTTAACTTTTGCTAACATCATTTGGAAAGCTGAAAACAGTCTTTCCATTAAACCAGCTTGTTCCATCATAATTCCCATAAATACAAAGAGTGGTACGGCGGCGAGAGTCTGTTCTGTCATCACCATAGAAAATTGGAGAGTCATTAAATAGAACACTAATTTTCCAAAACCTAAATAACCAAATACAAAACCTAAAAAAATTAGTGTAAATGAAATTGGAAACCCAACAAATATTGCGAATAACATTACTCCAACTAATATAAATCCTAGTATTGCTGGATCTATGAACTCAGCTATCATTTATTATCTCCAGGCCATTCTCCTTTTTTGGCGGCCCAATAACTTTTTAATAACTCTGAGATACCTTGAATAAGCAAAAAAATAATTCCTATAAGCAGACAAGTTTTGATTGGCCACATGTAGGGCATCCAAGTTGTATCCATACCCCTCTCACCTCTTTGAATTGACTCCCCTACAAAACCAATTGTCATATAAAGGAAAACAATTAATCCTGGAAAATAAAATAAAAGATATAACCAAAAATCTATAATTCCTTGGTTTTTAATTTTAAAATTTCTGTACAAAAAATCAGCTCTTATATGCACTCCTCTAGAAAGAGCATACCCAGCACCAAGCATAAAAAGTGCTCCATACAAAAAACGACTTATATCATAAGCCCAAATGGTAGGTGCTAAAAATAATTTTCTTGCAAGAACTTCGTAAGTCATTGCAAAGATTAATGGCATTAATATCCAACAAACAATATTACCAATCCATTTACTAAATTTATCAATATTTGTAATTGATTTCGCCATCCATAATGGCATATCATCTGGCATTTTTCCTGAACCACCTCGCCTTTCGGCAATCATTTCATCTGAGGTATCTAGTTTGACTGGTTCGTCTGCCATAAAATTCTAGTTAAAAAAATAAGAGCGGACTTTAAAGTCCGCTCTAATTAAATCAAGATTTATTACTAATTACTTTAATGTTGCTGCGTGAGCCATTCCTAGCTTCGCATTAGACATTTGAGCACCACTCCAGAATGGAACAGCTATATCAGCAAATTCTTTCATTGAATTATAAACTTCATTAAAAAATGCATTTTCTTTTGCATTTTTATTTAAAGAAGCTTTTGCTGCAGCCATATACTCTGTGAAATAATCTGAAGGTGTATCTTCTAAAATTACTCCATGTTTTGTAGTTAACTCTTGTAATGCTTTTCCATTTTCATAGATTCTGTAACTTAAAGATTTAGCTAATGATGCATTAGCAGCAACTTCAAGAGACTTCTTCTCATGATCAGTCATAGCATTATAAGTTTTTCCTGTAATATAAAAGTCAGCATTTACGACTACTTGGTGTAAACCTTGTAGGTAATAATGCTTTAATACTTTTTGAAAACCAAACGTTAAATCAGGTTTTGGACAACACCATTCAGCAGCATCGATAGTTCCTGCC
This sequence comes from uncultured Pelagibacteraceae bacterium, assembly GCA_902592285.1. GTDB lineage: Bacteria > Pseudomonadota > Alphaproteobacteria > Pelagibacterales > Pelagibacteraceae > Pelagibacter. The sequence goes on from CACJED010000002.1 coordinate 56,050, forward strand.
TCTAAAGCTGGTAAAATATCTCCACCACCCATAGCTACAGAAGCGATTCCGATGTCTTTATAAGTTTGTCCTGGGATTCCAGGAGGAGTTCTGAATTTATATTTTCTAAAGTCAGCCATGTCTTTAATTGGTTTTGGAAACCAACCTAAAGCTTCTGGTCCAACAGGTTGAATCATAAATCCTTTGATATCTCTGCCCATCTCTTTCCACAATTGGTCGTACAATTCTTTACCACCACCATATTGGAACCACGATAAGAATGCTATATTGTCGATACCAACTCCACCACCAGCTACTGGCGAACCAAATAACATAGCAGCAGGATGGTCACCTGACCAATAGTGTGTCCAAGCGAATCCACAATCAATTAAACCTTTGTCGACTGCGTCTAATGTTTCTTTAACTCCAACAACAGCACCAGCAGGTAAAATTTCAAATTTTAAAGAACCACTTGTTAAAGTTGTAACAGTGTCAGTAAAGTCTTTTAACATTTTAACTTCATCAGCTTTAGTGTTAAGAACTGTCTGACATTTTAGTGTTTTTGCTGCATTAGCGTTAGATATAAATCCAATTACTAAAAGCGAAGCAAATAACATTGAAATGATTTTTTTCATTTATTTTCCCTCTCTTTATTTTTTAAAAATGAAACCTAATCAAAAATTAGAATCTAAAACAAGTGTTAATATTGAATTATTTGGTATTTTGTTCATAAAAGTTACAAAAAAAAAATTTTTAATTTATAACAGTTCTAATTAATGGATAATTTTGATTTTATAATTTTAGGTGCTGGCTCAGCTGGATGTGTTTTGGCTAATAGACTATCTGAAAACTTTTCAAATAAAGTACTACTTATAGAAGCAGGTGGCAAGGATAATTATCCTTGGATACATATTCCTGTTGGTTATTTCAAAACTATGCACAACCCTAAGACTGACTGGTGTTATAAAACAGAACCTGATGAAAGTATGAACAATATTTCAATCAGATATCCAAGAGGAAAAACTTTGGGTGGGAGTTCGTCCATTAATGGCCTTCTTTATATAAGAGGTCAGCATAGAGACTATGATATTTGGAGACAATTAGGAAATACTGGTTGGGGATGGGATGATGTTTTGCCATATTTTATAAAATCAGAAAATCAAGAGAAAGGTGAAAGCAAATTTCATGGAGTTGGTGGACCATTATCTGTTTCTGATCAAAGAATTCATTTACCACTGTTGGATGAATTTCAAAATGCTGCTGAAGAATTTGGTATTCCAAAAACCAAAGATTTCAATACTGGAAATAATCATGGTTGTGGTTATTTTCAAGTAACAGAAAAAGATGGTTTTAGATGTAGCACTGCTGTTGGTTATTTAAATCCTATTAAAAATAGAAAAAATCTAAAAATCATTACTCACGCACATGTAAAAAAAATAAATTTTGAAAATAAAATCGCAAAAGAAGTAGAGTATTGGCAAGATAATGAATTAAAAAAAGTCAAAGTAAATAAAGAAATAATTTTATCATCGGGAGCTATTGGATCACCTCAAATACTTCAAGTATCTGGAATTGGAAATTCCAAAAAATTAAAAAACCTTGGTATTGATATTGTTGAAAATTTAAATGGTGTAGGTGAAAATTTACATGATCATTTGATGTTAAGACCTGTCTATAAAATTAATGGACTAAAATCACTTAATAAAAAAATTAATAGTTTATTTGGAAATTTAATGATTGGATTAGAATATATATTTAAAAGAACTGGACCTATGACTATGGGTGCTAGCCAACTATGTATGTTTGCTAAAAGCGATCCATCATTAGAGTTACCAGATCTGCAATGGCATGTTCAACCAATGAGCATGGATACTTTAGGAGCAACAAAGAATCATGATTTTCATGCATTTACTCCTACTGTTTCAAATATAAAACCAACAAGTAGAGGACATGTTAGTATAGTAAATAAAGATTCTAGAATTTACGCAAAGATAAAACAAAATTATCTATCGACTGAAAATGATAGATTAATTGCAGCAAAAGGACTCAAATTAACTAGAAAAATTATTATGGAGTCCAATACATTCAAAAAATATTCTCCTGAAGAATACAGACCAGGAGTGCACATAAATGATAATGAACAATTAGTTCAAGAAGCATCAAATCATGCTCAAACTATATTTCATCCTGTTGGAACTTGTAAAATGGGAAAAGATGATATGGCAGTTGTTGATGAAAAACTAAGAGTAAGAGGAGTTCAAAATTTAAGAGTAATCGACGCTTCAATCATGCCAAACATTACCTCGGGTAATACAAATGCACCAACAATTATGATTGCAGAAAAAGGTGCAGATATGATACTTACAAATTAATGTTTGCTGAATTATTTACTCCAGAGCAATTAACTATTTTAACTCAAATTATTTTAATTGATCTAGTTCTTGCAGGGGATAATGCAATTATAATTGGAATGGTTGCATCTAAATTTCCTTTAGAACAAAGAAAAAAAATTATTTTTTTTGGAATTGGTGGAGCCGTAATTTTAAGAATAATTTTAACTTTATTAACAGCTTACTTATTACAAATAACCGGCTTAAGACTGCTTGGTGGAATTCTTTTACTTTATATAGTCTACAAACTTTATACAGATGTAATAAAAGGTTCTGAAAATGAGGAAAATATTAAAGTTGATAACTCTAGTTTTCTCAAAGCAATTTGGACAATATTATTAGCTGACTTCACAATGAGTTTGGATAATGTATTAGGAGTCGCCGGAGCTGCCGGAGATCATTACAGTCTATTAATATTCGGTTTAGTTTTATCAATTGCATTAATGGCTTTTGCAGCAACTTTAATTTCTAATTGGATTAAAAAATATAAATGGATTGCTTGGGCAGGGTTATTAGCAATATTAATAGTTGCTATTGAATTGATTTATACTGATATTCAAATATTATTTTTATGATGTATTTAAAAAACTATAACTTAAAAAATAAAACTGCAATTGTCACTGGAGCTGGTAAAGGACTTGGAAGAGCATGTGCTATTGCTCTTGCTGAAGCAGGTGCAAATTTAATAATTATAAGCAGAACAAAAAAAGATTTAGATGAGGTCTCAAACAAAATTAAAAAAACTAGGTCTAAATGTAGATCTTATGTTTGTGACATTACTAATTACGATCAAATCAAAAACATCGTTAATAAACAATCAAAAATAGATATCTTGATCAACAATGCAGGTAACAATATTCCTCAGCACTTCACTAAAGTAAAAACTAAAGATATGGAGTATCTAGTAAGAATTAATACAATGGCTACATTTAACTTAGCTCAATTATGTGCCCTTAAAATGATTAAATCTAAAAATAGAAAAAAAATTGGTGGTGCTATTGTAAATATGTCTTCACAGATGGGTCACGTTGGGGGGCCAATAAGAAGCGTTTATAATATGACAAAATTTGGCCTAGAGGGTCTCACAAAGGGAATGTCAATCGACCTTGCTAAATACAACATTCGAGTGAATACTGTTTGTCCAACATTTGTAGTTACTCCTATGACAAGTAAATTTTTAAAAAGTAAAAAATTTAAAAAAGAAGTTTTGGAAAATATACCCTTGGGAAAATTTGCAGAACTTTCAGATGTAGCAAGTGCAGTTGTATTTCTTGCTTCTGATGCAGCTTCGATGATCACTGGAACTTCATTATTGGTAGATGGTGGATGGACAGCAAAATAATATTTAGGTTGATTATCTTAATAATTTTTTTTACCACAACACAATTAAATGCAATCGAATTCAAAGGTAAATTTTTACAAGGACATTATATTGTTGGAATTACTGATCCTGATGCAAAAATCATAGTCGGTAAAAAAGAAGTTAGAGTTTCAAAAGATGGTTATTTTGTATTTGGAATAGATCGAGATAGAAAATTTGATATCAGTATCACTAAAATTATAGAGAATAAAAAAGAAGTAATAACTAAAAAAGTTTTCAAAAGAAAATATAATATTCAAAGAATTGATGGTTTAGAGGAAAGTAAAGTTACTCCTCCTGAATCTGTTTATAAAAGAATTAAGGAAGAAAATAATAAAATTGGTGAAGCAAGGGCAATTAATTCCGATTTACCTTTTTTCAAAAATCAATTCATTATGCCAGTGGAAGGTATCATAAGTGGAGTATATGGAAGCCAAAGAATTTTAAATGGTAAACCTAGATGGCCACACTACGGAATTGATATTGCTGCTAAACAAGGAACTATGATTAAATCCTCTGGTTCAGGAATAGTTACTATGGCTGAAGATGATCTTTATTACACTGGTGGAACAATAATCATGGATCATGGTCATGGAATATCTACCATTTATTCTCATCTTGAGAATGTAATGGTATCTGTTGGAGATAAAATAAATCAAGGCGACATTATTGGTACTGTTGGTTCTACAGGAAGATCAACTGGGCCCCATTTAGACTTTAGAATTAATTGGTTTCAAACCAGACTTGATCCAATGTCAGTATTAAACTAATCATAAATTTAATTTAAACAAAAAGTTAAAATGTTGGACAAAAACGTCATTGTTTTTATTAAATTATTCTATATCAAAGTATAATGCATAAAATTTATTATGGAAAAGCTGTCTATGACAATAAAGAAATTAGAGCTGTAATAAATGTTTTAAAAAATAACAGTTTAAGTCTAATTGATGGACCTAATGTAAAAAAATTAGAAAATAAAGTAGCCCAAATGTTTGGGAAAAAATATGGTTTAATGGTTAATTCAGGATCTTCAGCGAATTTGTTGGCTCTTAGTTCCTTTAAATTTAAAAAAGGTAGTGAAATAATTACTCCTTCTTTAACCTTTGCAACAACTGTTGCTCCAATTTATCAACTTGGATTAGTTCCTCATTTCATAGGTTCTGTGAAAAATAAATTTTTAGCAGATCCCGACCATATTGAAAAATCGATTAATAAAAAAACTGTAGCAATGATTATTCCTAATTTGTTAGGTAATATAGCTAATTGGAAAAAAATAAATCATATCGCTAAAAAGTATAATCTTAGACTAATTGAAGATTCTGCAGATACTATTGGATATAAAGTTAATAATAAAAATTTGGGAAAATTTTCAGATATCACAACAAATAGTTTTTATGCTTCACATATTATAAATGGTGCGGGATCAGGTGGTATTGCGTGTTTTAATGATTATAAACTTTATCAACATGCAAAACTACTTAGAGGTTGGGGAAGATCATCAGCTACTTTCAATGAGTCAGAAAAAATTGAGGACAGATTCAATGTTAAAATATCAGGAATTCAATATGATAAAAAATATATATTTTCAGAATTAGGATATAATTTTTTACCGTCTGAAATTTCTGCTGCATTTGCTTTAGAACAAATCAAAAAATTAGAAAAGAATATTGATTTAAGGGAGAGAAACTTTAATTTTTTAAAGAACTACTTTAAAAGATATTCAAAATACTTTAAATTACCAGAATCTTATCCTGGTGTTAGAACACCGTGGCTAGCTTTTCCGTTAGTAATTAAAGAAAACAAAAAATTTAACAGAAAGCAATTACAAATTTTTTATGAAAAAAATAATATTCAAACAAGAACTATTTTTACAGGAAATATTTTAAGACAGCCGATAATGAGGAACTTAAAATATAAGGCTCATAAAGATAGTGGTCGAGTTGCAAATGATGTTATGAAAAATGGAATTCTTTTAGGATGTCATCAAGGTTTAAATTATAAAGATCTTAAAATAATTTGTAATAAATTTGAAAAATTTGCAAAATCTAAAAAACTTCTAAGTTAATTTAATCTATTGAGATTATATTTAAATCTCAGATCTTGCTTTGAATCGCTCATAAATCAATCTTGTTTTTACCCCAAGATTTAAAAGTGGATTAGGTGGAAGCCAAGTTGGTTTATTTCGTGACTCAATTATATCAATTTCTTTGGTTTGATTTTTACTCGCTTTGATCGCAATTTGCTCACCAAACAAGGCTCCAACTCCAATTCCAGATCCATTATAGCAACCAGCTACAAATATATTTTTATCAAGTTCTTCGAAAATTTGTGAACTGTTTCTAGTTCTGGAGACAATACCTGACCATGAAGATTGAATAATATCATCTGGTAATTGTGGAAATCTTTTTTTAATTCCAGTTCTATGTTTATTAGATCTTTTATCTAATTCTGATTTAGACATTTTATATGGATTATATACTTCAGCAGTATTTCTAATTAAAATTCTTCTATCTTTTGTCATTCTTATTGTGGCCCCCATTGGTTTCACAGGTAAAACACCCCATTCTTTTGGTTCACCAATAGATCTAAATTCTTTATCAGTTAAAGTTCTTGTCATACTCGCGGTCAAAGTTAATGGAAAATTATAATTACTTTTTACTCCTAAAGATTTTAAAAAGCCATTTGTTGCAAAAATTATCTTTTGGGTTCTTATTGATCCGTTTTTAAAATAACAATCAATTAATCCATTATTTTTTTTCCAATCTAATAATGATGAATTTTCATAAAGATTGATATTCTCTGGTAACGTATCAATCATAGACCTAACTAATTTACCGGGATGTAATAAAATTCCACCTTTTGTGTGAAGGGCAATATTATAAAAATTAGTACCTAATTTTTTTTTAAGATCACGATTATATAATAAATTGTGTTCAAAACCTAATTTAGATAAAGTTTCAGAGAACCTTTCTAGTATTTTTTTATCCGCTAATTTTGATGAAGCAAAATACTTTCCACATTCATTCCAATCACAATCAACCTGATATTCTTTAATAAATTTTTTAATTGTCTCTATTCCAAGTTTATAAATATTTGCTTTCTTTTTATAATTTTCTAATTCTTTATTTGAAGTAAAACCATCATTGAGTGTTGTATCGACTAAATAACCCGAATTTCTTGAACTTGCTCCTTCACCTGCTAATTGAGAGTCTACTAAAATAATTTTTTCATTAGGATAAAGTTGACCTAATTTTCTTGCTGCAGATAAGCCAGTA
>CACJED010000003.1 GCA_902592285.1 uncultured Pelagibacteraceae bacterium
CTTTCATAGTTATTATTAAATTTTCCAGATAAAAATAACATACAACATAACAATGCAATTAAAGGAATATAGATTGGTTTAAAAAATCTCTTTAACAATTCTTGTTTTATTTCGTCTATTGAATCTTTATTTTTACATTTTTCTACATTAATAATTAAATTTTCAAATAAGCAGCCCAATAAAATTTTTGAGTTAATTTCTTGAATCTTTGGCTTTATGATCGAGTTAGATCCGAAAGCCTCAAGGCTGAAATCAATTTGATCAAATTTAAAGGTATTAACTCTATTTTTGTCACTGTTAATTACCTTTCCATTAAAAAGTACAAATTTATTATTTCTTTTTTCACTTACTAATATACCATTTTTAGCATATATCATTCTCGAATATTCTTTTGTGGAGTCATCAATAAAGATATTAGAAAAATTATCAGAATCTTTTTCTTCAATAAAAATAGTAAGACCTTTCACAGCATTGATAAATTTTCCTTCATTTATGAGATTAGTAAAAAAATCAACATTTGAATTTTTAATAAGATTTCTTGCTTTAAGTTGAGATAAGGGAGATAAATATGATCCCAGAAAAATTTGAATTATCATTAGTGATATTGAAAATATCAATACTGTATTTATGAATTTAATTTTACTAATTCCATTAATCCAAAAAATATTTAGTTCATTGTTAAATTCATACCTTATTATGGTGTAAAATAATGATATAAAAAACATAAATGGAAGTATTCTATGAATAATTTTGGGAAAATTTAATAAAGTATATAAAAAATATACCTTAAGACCATGACCGTCTTCAGATACAAAATCAAAATAATTTATTGCTTGTATAGTCCAAACAATTAATCCCATTATTAATATGGAAAATATAAAAAAGATTAAGACATCTAATAAAAATTTTCTAAAGACTAATTTTTTCATTGATATTTTATTGTTTATATTTATATACCATTCATCGCACGTAGATTGAATTTAAAATTTATGACTATTCAAATTAATTATAAAAATAAAGCTTTATATAATGTTTCCTCAAATCTAGTATTATTTGTTGATGAAAAATTCAATATTAATGGCTTAAAAAAACATATTTCAAACTCGGAATTTTTATATATTTCAGACTTGTTAAAAACAAATAATTTCAAAAAAGATTTACTTTTTTTTGAAATTAATTCTAAAAAAACTATTTTTTTAGTTTCAATTAAAAAAAATTTAAAACCTTCAGATGCGGAAAGTTTAGGAGCTAAATTTCATGGCTATCTAAATTATGAAAAGAAAAAAGATTATTTTATAAATTCAGATACGATCAATAGCAAAATTGAAAATTTCTTAGGTTATTTTTTGCATGGACTAAAACTTAAATCTTACGAATTTAATATTTATAAATCAAAAAAAAAAAAGAATTCTGTTTCTATTAATGTAATTGGAAGTAAAAACAAAATATCTTCTCAAAGTCAGTTAAAGTTTAATGCATTAGAGGAAGGAGTTTATTTGACAAGAGATCTAGTCTCTGAGCCAGGTAATGTTTTACACCCTGATGAATATGCAAAAAGAATAAATTCTCTTAAAAAATATGGTTTAAAAATTAATATTTATGATGAAAAAAAATTGAAAAAACTTGGTATGAATGCTTTGTTAGGTGTAGGTCAGGGAAGTATAAGGGGCTCTTACCTTGTGACTATTGAATGGAACGGTGTAAAAAATAATTCAAAACCTTTAGCGTTTGTTGGTAAAGGAGTCTGTTTTGATACAGGAGGAATTTCTTTAAAACCTGCTAAGTTTATGGAAGATATGACTTATGATATGGCAGGGTCCGCTGTAGTTGTTGGGTTAATGAAAAATCTTGCATTGAGAAAAGCAAAAATTAATGTTGTAGGCGTAGTTGGACTTGTTGAAAATATGCCAGGCGGTAATGCTCAAAGACCTGGAGACATTGTAAAATCATACAGTGGCAAAACCATCGAAATATTAAATACTGATGCTGAGGGCAGATTAGTTTTAGCAGATGCCTTAACTTTTACTGAAAAAAAATTCAAACCTGAATTAATTGTTGATTTAGCAACTTTAACTGGTGCTATAATAGTCTCTCTGGGATCTGAGTATGCTGGACTTTTTTCTAATAATGAAAAATTATCTAAACAATTATTGGAAGCTGGTGAAAAAGTTGATGAGAAACTATGGAGAATGCCATTACATAAAAACTTTGACAAACTTATAGATTCAAAAAATGCTGATATGCAAAATATCAATTATGTAGGTGGAGCAGGATCAACTACAGCTGCACAATTTTTACAGAGATTTATTTTAAATAAAACACCTTGGGCTCACCTAGACATAGCTGGAATGGCGTTTTCAAAATATGGAGGAGCTTTAAATTCAGGTGGTGCCACAGGCTATGGAGTGCGATTATTAAATAAACTTATAGAGGATGATTATGAGTAAAAATGAAAAAACATTATCAATTATTAAACCTGATGCTGTAGAAAGAAACTTAGATAATGAAATAAAAGAAATTTTTAAAAATAACGGTTTTTCAATATTAAAAGAAAAAAAAATTCAAATCGAAAAATCTGAAGCTGAAAAATTTTATAAAGTTCATGAAACTAAACCATTTTATAATGATCTTTGTTCCTATCTTTCATCTGGTCCTATAGTTGTAATGGTACTAGAAAAAGCCAATGCTGTAATAGATAATAGAGAATTAATGGGAGCAACAAATCCAAAAGAAGCCAAAGATGGGACTATAAGAAAGAAATATGGAATATCAATTGATAAAAACTCTGTTCATGGCTCTGATAGTATTGAGAATGCAAAAATAGAAATTGATTTTTTCTTTAAAGATTAACAATTACTTTTGATATCGCTTTTGGGTATAAAATATGTTCCTGTTTTAGAACCTTTTTTTTTATTTTCTCAGCAGTATCATTTTTAAAAATTCGTACTTTTTTCTGAAGAATAATTTTTCCAGAGTCCAGTTTTGAATTAACATAATGAACTGAACAACCACAAAATTTTTCTTTATTTTCGATAGCCCTTTGATGAGTATTAAGACCTTTATATTTTGGTAATAATGAGGGGTGGATATTAATTATTTTTCCCTTGAATTTTTTAATGAGTTTAGCAGACAAAATTTTCATGAATCCTGCTAGACAAACTAGATCTATACTATTTCTTTTTAATTCTTTTAAGATAGTTTTTTCTGCATTAGTAATATTTTCATAATGTATAATTTTTTTGTTTATGTTGTGTTTTTTGGCATAGTTAAGACCTTTAGCTTTAGAGTTGTTTGAAATTATTAGACATATTTTATATCTTGATTTTTTTCTTAATGAATGTGAAATAAGGTTTTTTAAATTACTTCCAGTTCCTGATATAAAAACTGCAATATTAATTTTTTTAATTCCAATTAATTTTACCATTTAGTCTAACTTTATTTTTTCCTTTGGTAATTTTTCCAATAACATAAGGTCTAAATTCTTTAGAAAAATATTTATTAATTTTTTTTAAATCTTTCATATTAATTATTAAACAGAAGCCAACACCACAATTAAAAGTTTTTAACATTTCTATGTCTGAAATATTATTTTTTTTAAGCCATCTAAAAATCTCGAGCGTTTTTATTTTATCTAAATCAATATCAGCACATAAGTTATTAGGTATTATTCTTTTAATATTTTCTGCCAATCCACCACCAGTTATATTAGCACATCCTATCAATATTTTTTTTTGGATTAAATTCAAAACTTCATTTACATAAATTTTAGTTGGTTTAATTAATTCTTTTTTCAGAAAAAGATCTTTCTTAAAATTAATTTTTTTTTGTTTTAAAACATGTCTTATTAAAGAATAACCATTAGAGTGTATTCCGGAGGAGGGGACTCCTAAAATTAAATCTCCATTTCTTATTTTGTTTTTTTTTAAAATTTTATTTTCTTCAACTATTCCTACGGCAAAGCCTGCTATATCAAATTTACCTTTTTCGTATGTGTCTGGCATCTCTGCCGTTTCACCTCCAACAAGTTCGCACTTTGCAATCTCACAACCTTTTTTTATTCCTAAAATAATTGATTTAAGTTTTTTCAAATTAATCTTATTGATAGAAATATAATCTAAAAATAAAAGAGGCTTTGCACCCTGCACAATTAAGTCGTTAACACTCATCGCAACTAAATCTATGCCTATTGTATCAAATTTATTTAATAAATTTGCTATTTCAACTTTAGTACCAACACCATCTGTACAAGCAACTATTTTGGGTCTTTTTATTCCCTTAGGTATACTGGATATTGAGCCAAATCCACCGATATTATCAAACTTTTTGTTGCCTTTTTTCTTTGATGATATCTTTGATATGAAATTTACAAATTTATCTGCTTTTACAATATTGACGCCACTTTTTTTATAGGTAAAGATTTTTTTATTCATTAAAGTATTGCTAAAACAATGTATTTTAAAAAACACTTATATATTCTTTTTTTAATTCTAGCTCTAAATTTATCTTTTTTTTCCACAAATAAATTAAACGCAAATACTTTTTTTATTGATGACATAGAGATTACTGAAAAATTAGAGAATAATTTTAATAAAGAAATTCTAATAAATAAGGGATTCAAAAAGGCTTATATCGAGTTGATAAGTAAACTAGTGCAATCTAAAGATTTGTCTAAGATTAAAGATATTAAATTGAATGAGATTAAAAGTATGATTGAAACTTTTTCAATTAAAGAAGAAAAATTTATAAATAAAACATATAATTTAAATTTAGGTGTATCATTTAATAAAAAAGAAATATTAAATTATTTAAATAGAAAAAATATTTTTCCTTCACAAATTAAAGAGGAGAAATTTTTATTCATTCCGATTCTCTTAGATCAATCAAAGAATGATATTATGGTATATTCAGATAATCCAATGTATGATTATTGGAAACTTGATAATAGAAGAGAACATCTAATAGAATATGTTTTACCCACAGAAGATTTAGAAGATTTAAATTTAATCAGAAAAAATTACTTGGAAATAGAAAATTATGATTTTAAAAAAATTATAGAAAAATATTTTATAGAAAATTCAATTATTGCTGTATTTTTTAAAAATGGAGATGAAATAAAAGTTTTGTCTAAAATTAAGGTAAAAAATAAGCAAGTCATAAAAAGTAATTCATTTAATGATATAGATTTGAATAAAACAGATAATCTCAATACATTGATATACAATTTAAAGTTAATTTATGAAGACTTCTGGAAAGAAAATAATTTGATTAATACATCAATTAAACTTCCAATTATGATCAGTTTAGATAATAAAAATTTTGAATTATCTTTAAAATTTGAGGAAACTTTAAATATGTTAGACCTTGTTAATAGTTTTACTGTAAGAAAATTTGATAAGGATCTTATATTTTATGAACTTATATTTAATGGAACACCCCAAAATTTTATAAATTTAATGGAAGAACATGATTTTAGTTTAGATACTCAAAATAAAATTTGGAACTTAAAATGACTGATTTAAATCAATTAATTATTCAGTTCGATTATGAAAAAAATTTTAAGGATGATGATTTCTATGTATCTAAGAGTAATAAACATATTTTCGATATGTTGAATAATTGGCCAGGATGGGAAAAAAAATTTTTAAATATCTCAGGAGAAAAATATTCAGGAAAAACTCACCTCATTAATATATTCATAAAAAAATTTAATGGCATTAAATTCGATGCTAAATCAATTAAAGATGAAGATCTAAAAAAAATAAAAATTCACGAGAATATTATATTAGAGGATTTAGAAGAAAAAATTGACGAAAAATTAATATACAGTTTATTAAATATAATTGATATAGATAACAAATTTATAATTATTACATCAAAAAAACCAATCGTAGATTTAAATTTTTTATTGAAAGATCTTAAATCAAGAGCAACTAATTTCATCATACAAAAAATTGAAAAACCTGATGAAGATTTAATGTTTGCAATGATTTTAAAAAACTTTTCAGACCGTCAAATTTTAATTGATAAAAAACTTATAAATTTCATTATCAAAAGAATTGATAGATCGTATAGCAAAATATTTAATTTCATATATAAATTGGACGAACTTAGTTTAAAAAAGAAAAAACCAATCGATTTTAGGTTAATAAAAGAGGTTTTAGGAGAGTAATTGAGTAATAGGTACCGAACACATAATTGTAATGAATTACGAAAAAAGCATGTTGATACAAATGTTGTGCTTTCTGGATGGATAAATAAAAAAAGAGATCATGGCAATTTATTATTTATCGATCTTCGCGATAATTATGGAATTACACAATGTATAATTGAAAAAGAAAATTCTAATTTTCGAGAATTGGAAAAAACACAATTAGAAACAGTAATTAGAATTGAAGGTAAGGTAGTCAATAGATCAAAAGAAACAGTCAATAATGAAATAAGTACAGGTGAAATAGAAGTAGGTATAATTAAATTTGATGTTCTTGGTGCTTGTAGAGAACTACCATTACCAGTTTTTAGTGATCAAGAATATGCTGAGGACATCAGATTAAAATATAGATTTTTAGACTTAAGAAGAAAAAAAATTCATGAAAATATTATTCTTAGGTCAAAAGTAATTTCGTATATCAGAAGTGAAATGAATAATTTAGGATTTTTAGAATTTCAAACTCCAATTTTAACATCATCAAGTCCAGAAGGAGCTAGAGATTTTTTAGTTCCAAGTAGATTGAACCCTGGAAAATTTTATGCATTGCCACAAGCACCACAACAATTTAAGCAATTAATAATGGTGTCTGGGTTTGATAAATATTTTCAAATTGCTCCATGTTTTAGAGATGAAGATGCAAGAGCAGATAGAAGCCCAGGTGAGTTTTATCAATTGGATTTAGAAATGTCATTTGTAGAACAAGAGGACGTTTTTAATGTAGTTGAAGAATTATTGATTAATACTTTTAAACAATTTTCCAATAAAAAAATACTTTTTAATAAATTTCCAAGAATTAAGTACAAAGAATCAATGTTAAAATATGGATCAGATAAACCTGATCTTAGAAATCCTTTGATTATAAATGATATTACAGAAATTTTTCTAAGAGATGATGTAAAATTTGAGATTTTTAAAAAACTTGTAAAATCAGGTTCAAAGGTAAGATGTATTGTAACAAAAAAAACTAAAGATAGACCTAGAAGTTTTTTTGATAATATTGATAAATGGGCAAAAGAGCAAGGAGCTTCAGGACTAGCTTATTTTACTTTTGAGAATGAAAAAAAACTCTCAGGAAAAGGACCAGTAGGAAAATTTTTTTCTGAAGAATCTTTACGTGAAATTATGAATATTACTGGTGCTGAAGTCGGTGATAGTATATTTTTAGCCTGTTCAAAACAAAAAGAGCTTGAAAAAATAACGTCAATAGCAAGAGATAAGATCGCAAAAGATTTAGAAATAATAGATAACAGTGTTTTTGCATTTTGTTGGGTTGTAGATTACCCGATGTTTGAATTGAATGATTTAACTAAAAAAATAGAATTTAGCCACAATCCTTTTTCAATGCCTCAGGGTGATATCAACCAAATAAACTTTGAGAATCCTCTTGATATTCTAGCTTATCAATATGATATAGTTTGTAATGGAGTTGAGTTATCATCAGGAGCCATAAGAAATCATATTCCTGAACTGATGTATAAACTTTTTTCAATTGCAGGATATACAAAAAAAGATGTTAATGAAAAATTTAGTGGTATGATTAATGCCTTAAGTTATGGCGCTCCACCACATGGTGGTATAGCACCAGGAATTGATAGAATTGTAATGTTGCTTGCTGAAGAAAAAAATATAAGAGAAGTAACAATGTTTCCAATGAATCAAAACGCCCAGGACCTTATGATGAATGCTCCATCAGATGTGAGTGAAAAACAACTAAAAGAACTTAATATAAACCTAAAAAATAAAAAATAATTATTTTTTTCCTTTTAAACTTATTTTTACATCTGACAAATCTACAAGATTTTTTTTGTAATTGTTTCTTACAAAGCCTTTACTTGTAATATCTTTAACAATTTTTAACAGTTGATTTTGATCTTCCGAATTTTGATCATTATCCTGATTAAAAGTCTCTGATCCGCCAATGGCAGGAGTATGAGCTAAATCCTCCCTATTTTGATAGGATATAGCTAATTCTCTAAATATATAATCTAAAATAGAAGTTGCACTTAATATTCTATCATTACCGAATACTTTACCAGATGGTTCAAACTTAGTACCAACAAAAGCACTTATAAATTCATCTAATGGAACTCCGTATTGTAAGCCTAAAGATACCGCTATTGCAAAATTATTCATTAATGCTTTAACTAACTCTCCTTCTTTACTAGTATCAATGAAAATTTCTCCAATTTTACCATCTTCATATTCTCCAGTATGAAGATAAACTTTATGGTCACCTATAGTTGCTTTTTGAATGTAACCTTTTCTTCTATCGGGCATACTAAATCTCTTACCTTTATTCTCAGATTTTTTTAATTCTTTTGCCACTGAGTGTTCAAAATTTTCTTTTTTAGTATTGGTATTATTTGAAACAAGATCGATTTGATTATCAACAACTTTGCTGTTTTTAGGGTCTAAACCTTTAGTCTTTCTGTTATCAAGTTTAACATCTAAAATTTCAAATTTGCCATCGTCTCTTTTTTCAAGATTTTTAAGCTCTGCTTCGTTTATTTTATCCAGGTAATGATTAACCTTAAAAGTACAAGTATAATAAGTTTCAACTAAATATTTTGCCATTTTGCCTCAAATTTTAAAAATTTATTTTGATAAATGAATCAATTAATTTATATACAAAACCAAATTTTAGTCTAATTTATTTTATACAATTATTAATTGAAAAATAAAAAATTTATATGTTGACATTAATAAAAAAAATTTTCACTTGGTGGAACAGAGATACATTTGGAACCAGATTAAAAACTATTTTGTTTGGAAAATTTGTTGGCTCTGATAATTTTGGCAACAAATATTATGAGAGCAAAAAAGGTAAACGTTGGGTAATTTATTCAGGTGAAATAGACGCTTCTAAAATTCCTATCGAATGGTACTCATGGATGCATTTTACTCCGAATAGAATTGAAAAAAAACATGATCTAGAAAAGTATGTTTGGCAAAAACCTCATCAATCAAACTTAACTGGCACAAATAAGTCATATTACCCTAATAAAAATAAAGAAAATGTCATTAATAAAAAATATAAAAGTTGGAAGTCTGAATAAGTTAATTATCACATTTTTTATTTATATTTTTTTTACTCAAATCTCATATTCACAAACAACTAATAATTTTGTTGGGATAAAAACTGATATTAAAATATTAGATAAGATTAGCTCAAAAAATCAATTAATAAATTTGAAAATTGCTGAGGAAAGCATTTATAAAGATTTAGCAATAAAGGTGATGAAATGTACAAACTCAGAATTAGATGATAATCCTGAAATAAAAGCTTATATCCAAGTAAGAGATTTAACTAAAAGCGATAATGATAAAGTTTATGTTTTCAATGGATGGATGTTTTCATCCAGTCCTTCAATTGCGCCTTTTGATCACCCTGTTTATGATATTTGGCTTGTTAATTGTTATTAAATAATTTTTTCATTATCTAACCAGCTAACATTAAAATCTGAGTTTATAAATTTTTTGTGATTAAGTAATTTTTTATGTAATGGGATTGTAGTTATTATTCCTTCAATGACAAATTCATCCAAGGATCTATTCATACGTTGAATGGCTTCTTGTCGATTTCTACCATGACAAATAAGTTTACAGACCATACTATCGTAAAAGGGTGTAACTTTATATCCTTGAAATATTGATCCATCTACTCTTGTTCTAAAACCGGAGGGTTGATGACACATTCCAATTGTACCTGGCGAAGGTTGAAAATTCTTACTTGGATCTTCAGCATTAATTCTACATTCAATCGCATGTCCTCGAGGATTAATATCTGACTGATTTAAGGCTGTTTCACCTGTAAAAGCGATCCAGATTTGCTCTTTTATAATGTCTATACCTGTAACCATTTCAGAAACAGGATGTTCCACTTGAACTCTTGTATTCATTTCTAAAAAATAAAATTTTCCATCTTCATAAATAAATTCAACAGTCCCAGCACCTTCATATCCAATTTTTTTAACCATATTTACAGTTTTTTCAAAAAGATCTTTTCTTATTTCATCATTAAGAACTGGACTAGGTGTCTCCTCAATTAATTTTTGATGTCTTCTTTGAACAGAACAGTCTCTCTCATGTAAATGTACAGTTCTGTTTTTGCCTGCTAGTATCTGTACTTCGATATGTCTTGGATTTTGAAAGAATTTTTCTAAATAAATTTCATCATTCCCAAAGTATTTTTGTGCTTCAGACTTTGCTGTCGAAAATAAAGATTCAAATTCTTCCTCTTTATGAACAATTTTCATACCTTTACCACCACCTCCTGCTGCAGCTTTAATTAGCACTGGAAAACCAATTTTTTTACATAACTCTTTAGCCTCTTTAATATCTCTAACACCTCCCTCTGATCCTTCAATAACTGGAAGACCATTTTCTTTGGCAATTCTTTTTGCTTGAATTTTATCTCCCATCATTTCAATCAATTTTGATGAAGCACCAATAAACTTAATATTGTTTTCCTCTAACACACGAGCAAAGTTGGCATTTTCTGATAAAAAACCATATCCAGGATGAACTGCCTCTGCATTTGTTATTTCTATAGCAGACATAAGAGCTGGAATATTTAGATAACTATTTGCAGGTTGATGGGATCCTATACAGACGCTCTCATCGGCCAGTCTGACATGCATACTATCTCTGTCAACATCAGAGTGGACAGCTACAGTCGAGATTCCCCACTCCTTACAAGCTCTTATAACTCTAACTGCAATTTCCCCACGGTTTGCAATAAGAATTTTTTTAAACATTACTCTAGTATTATTATTGTTTGTCCGAATTCTACAGGTTGACCGTCTTCTACACAGATTTCTTTTACTACTCCATCTGAAGTAGAGGGCACGTGATTCATAGTTTTCATTGCCTCAACGATCATTACAGTATCACCTTTTTTAATTTTTTTTCCAACTTCTACAAACTTTTTAGCACCAGGCTCTGGTGCATGATATGCAGTACCAATTATTGGAGATGTTACTTCAATTCCTGAACTTATATTTTTTTTTGGAATATCACTTTTTACATTTGAACTGTTTTGTAAAACGGGACTTGTTTGACTATTTATAGATACATTATTTTTAGAAACTTTAACTTTTGTATCTTTTTCAGTAAATTCTATCTCTGTAAGTTTAAACTCATCCAAATATTCACTTAACTCTTTAATTAATTTTTTATCAATTTTCATTTTTAATCATCTTCTCCAAAGAAATTATGGCCAAAATATAACCTTCAGAACCTAAACCGAATATTCCTCCAGTAACAACGTCACTAATAAGTGATTTTTGTCTAAATTCTTCTCTCATATATATATTTGAAATATGTAATTCAATTATTGGTTTTTTGAATATATTTAGAGCATCTCTTATAGCAACTGATGTATGTGTAAAACCTGCAGCGTTGATAATCATTCCATCAACATTTTTTCTAGTTTCTTGAATTTTATTAACAATTTCACCTTCTATATTAGATTGAAAGAATTCTGCTTCTAATTTTAATTCATTAGCTTTTTTAAGACATTTATCTTTAAGTTTTTCAAATGTTATAGTTCCATATTGTGATTGTTCTCTTTCTCCTAATAGATTAAGATTGGGGCCATTAATAATAATTATTTTATTATTCATTCAGCTCTTATATACGATGAAAAAAATAAACAAAATAAAAATAAAAATTAATGGAAAAATTACAACTATTGTTGACAAAATCACTTTAGCTGAATTAATAAAAGATTTAAAAATACCATTAAGAAAAGTAGCAATTGAATTGAACAGGGAAATTATAGATAAAAAAAGAATTAGAAATATGAAATTAAAGAATAATGATGTTATTGAAATTGTACATTTTATAGGAGGAGGTTAAATTTTTGAGAGATAAATTGATAGTTGCAGGTAAAAAATTTAATTCTAGACTTATAGTTGGTACTGGTAAATATAAAAATATGGCTGAATGTGCTAAAGCAATTGAGCTTTCAGGTGCAGACATAGTTACTGTTGCTGTTAGAAGAGTAAATATTTCTAATAAAAATCAACCTTTACTAATGGATTATATTGATCCAAAAAAAATTACTTATTTACCTAATACAGCAGGCTGTTTTACCTCAAGGGATGCACTTAGAACTCTTAGACTTGCTAGAGAAATTGGTGGATGGAAATTAGTTAAACTTGAAGTCCTAGGTGATAAAAAAAATCTTTTTCCAGAAATGATTGAAACATTAAAAACTACTGAAGTTTTAACAAGAGAAGGTTTTAAAGTAATGGTATACTGTAATGACGATCCTTTAATGGCAAAAAGATTAGAGAGTGCTGGAGCTTCAGCAATCATGCCTTTAGCAGCACCTATTGGATCAGGATTAGGAATTTTAAATCAAGTTAATATTAAAATTATTAGAAAACAGACAAAGTTACCTTTGATAATTGATGCAGGACTTGGTCAAGCATCTGATGCAACTATTGCTATGGAACTTGGATGTGATGGTGTTTTAGTTAATACAGCAATAGCTAAAGCAAAAAAACCATTTGTAATGGCTGAAGCATTCAAAAATGCTGTCATTGCAGGAAGACAATCATTTCTCTCAGGAAGAATTATTAAAACTATAATGGGAAGCCCCTCATCACCAACAAAAGGAATTATTTAGTCTTTTTTTTATAAAACTTTTTTTTATAATTCTTTTTCTTGGTAAACTTTTTCTTTTCTTTGATATCATAAATTTTAAGCTTTACTTTTTGTTGCTCCAAATTCTTTAATTTTTCGAAATGTTCAACTAATTCAATTGTTTTTTTTGATTTGTTTTTAAGATCAATTTTATACTCAGGAATAATTAAAGAGTTGTCTGTGATTATATCAATTTTCATTTTATTCTTTTTTTCAAAATAAGTTAAATCATCAACGAAATTTTCTTTTAAAAAATCAGAAATTTTTTCACAAACTTTTAATTCTACAAATTTAGCTTTATTAATCACAGATTTTAATTCTACTATTTTTAATAATTTCTGTGCAAATGACTCATCTGTTAATTCAACTTTCCATTTTACTGCACTTTCTCGTAGTCTTTGTCTTGACATTTCAAGTAAACCAAAATTACTGATTCTACCAATCTGTATTCTTGCTCTATCTGATCTACATTTATCTTTTAACCTTCTTTCGACCATCCTTCTATTTCCATAGCCCAGCATATCAATAAAATCGATTATTATTAATCCTGAAAGATCTCTGATTTTTATCTGTCTGGCTATTTCTTCTGCAGCTTCAAGATTTGTATCTAGCGCAGTACTCTCGACATTTTTCTGTTTAATTGAACTACCAGAATTTATGTCTATAGATACAAGGGCTTCAGTGGGATTAATAACTAAATATCCACCAGAACTAAGTTTGATTTCTGAGACAAATATTTGATTTAATTTTTGTTCAATATTTTCTTGAATGAATAATGGAATTTTACCTCTATATTTTTTTATTTTTTTAACGTGTGAAGGCATCATCATTTTCATAAAATTTTGAGCTTTTTTATATCCTTCGTTTCCCTCAATGATTATATTTTTAGTACTTTCGTCATATATATCTCTTAAGGTTCTTTTGATGATTTCACTTTCTTGATGAATTAAAGCAGGTGCAATAGAATTAAGTGCATTATCTTTAATTTGATTCCACGTTTTTTTCAAAGTTTCAAGATCTTGATTAATCTCATTTTTAGTTTTATTACTTCCAGCCGTTCTAACAATTAAACCCATCTCTTTTGGAATTTCAATTTCATTGAGTATAGATCTTATTTTTTTTCTATCTGCTGTATTAAATATCTTTCTTGATATTCCACCACCTTTTGGGGTGTTTGGCATCAAAACAATATATTTTCCTGCAATTGATATAAAAGTACTAAGTG
Organism: uncultured Pelagibacteraceae bacterium; assembly: GCA_902592285.1. Lineage (GTDB taxonomy): Bacteria > Pseudomonadota > Alphaproteobacteria > Pelagibacterales > Pelagibacteraceae > Pelagibacter. The sequence goes on from CACJED010000003.1 coordinate 14,085, forward strand.
CTGCTCCTTTTTGACCTCTCTCATCTTTTATGACTTGCACAAGAATTACTTGATTAGGTTTAATTACTTCTTGAATTTTATATCTTTTAAATTTTAAACGTTTTTGATTTTGTTTATCACTCTCATCTTTTAAATTTTCATTAACTTTTTTCTCTTCACTGATATTATCAGATAATTCTAACTCTAAATTATCATCACTTATTTCTTTAATTTCTTTACTTTCTTCTTCTTTGTCAGCTTCCAAAGGATCATCAATTTCTAATTTTCCCTCAGCTAAGTTTTTTTCTTCTTTTGCTTCACTTTCTTTTGATAGCTCTTCTCTTGTCTGTTCTTCTTGTTGTTTAATTATCTCTAAATCGCTTTTAGGTATCTGGTAATAATCCGATTGAATATCATTAAATGATAAAAAGCCATGTCTCTCTCTACCAAAATCAACAAAAGCAGCTTGTAGTGAAGGTTCAATTCTACTTACTTTACCTAAGTAAATATTATTTTTTATAAGTGTATTCTTTAAACCTTCGTACTCGTAGTCTTCAATGTTATTTTCTGATTTAAGAACAACCCTTGTTTCATTTGGATGCGAAGCATCAATGTATAAATTTTTTTCCATAATGTTTGATTTATTTTAATCATTAATTTTGTTTTAAAATTTTGTGTATAAAAATGCCTTATCTTTAACAAATTCCTCTATATAATGGAAATGAAATGACTAACTTTTTTAAAAATATATTCATAATTTTAATTAGTATATTTATACTAGTATCTTTCACAATTTTGATCGTTTTATGGACTTTTTCAAACAGTATTCCAGATTATAGATTTTTAAAAAATTATAAGCCTCCAGTTTCAAGCAAAATGTATTCGGGAAATGGAGAGTTGGTTGCTGATTTTTCTAAAGAAAAAAGAATTTTTGTTCCATTTGAGGCTATTCCTAAAAATGTAATAAATTCGTTTTTGTCTGCAGAAGATAAAAATTTTTTTTCTCACCCAGGAGTTGATGCTAAAGGAGTAATGAGAGCAACCATAAATAATATTCGAAATATATTAAGCTCAAAAAGACTAGAAGGTGCCTCAACAATTACACAACAAGTGGCAAAAAATTTTTTATTAACTAACGAAGTGAGTATTAATAGAAAAATTAAAGAAGCGATATTGGCTTTTAGAATTGAAAGAGCATTAACAAAAGAGAGAATATTAGAGTTATACTTAAATCAAATTTATTTAGGCAGTGGTGCTTATGGAGTAGCTGCTGCGAGTTTAGAATATTTTGATAAATCAATCAAAGAACTTAATTATAATGAAGCTGCTTTGTTAGCAGCATTGCCCAAAGCCCCAAGTAAATACAATCCTTATAGAGATAAAGATCTTGCTAAGTTCAGAAGAAATTTAGTTTTAAAAAATTTATATGAAAATAATTTTATAACTCAGAATGAATATTCTGAATTTAAAAATAAACCAATTGAATTAAAAAAAATAAAAAAAGTTTTTTTAGAAAATTCTCAATATTATATTGAAGATGTTCGAAAAAATATAATTGAAAGATTGACTTACGAAAAAGTGTACAATCAGGGTTATAATATTAATACTCCAATAAATTTAGAATTACAAAAAATTGCAACACAATCATTAAGAAATGGCTTAATAGCGTATGATAGAAGAAATGGATGGAGAGGACCAATAAAGAATATCAAATACTCTTCTGACTGGTATAAAAACGTAGAAAAAAAATTTAAATTAGAAAAATCTATTAATTGGGAAGTAGCAATTGTAAAAGAAATAAATCAATTTAATTCTTTAATTGAAACAAAAAATAATTCTAAAGGAATAATAAAATATAAAGATATTTCATGGACTAAAAAAGATTTCACAGATTTGTTTAGAATAGGAGATGTTATTTATGTAAAAAAAATTGATAAAACATCTTATATCTTACAGCAACTTCCTAAAATTAATGGTGGTATCGTTGTGATGGATCCATTTACTGGGAGAGTACTAGCTTTAAGTGGAGGCTTTAGTTTTAAAAATAGTGAGTTTAATAGAGCTTCTCAAGCATTAAGACAACCAGGCTCAGCATTTAAACCTTTTGTATATGCTTTAGCATTAGAAAATGAATATACACCATCATCTTTAATTTTAGATGCACCACTTGTTTTAGATCAAGGAATAGATTTAAAAAAATGGAAACCAGAAAATTATGGTAAAAAATTTTATGGTCCATCAACATTAAGAGTAGGTCTAGAAAAATCTAGAAATTTGATGACTGTTAGAATAGCTCAAAATTTAGGAGTAGAAAAAATTGCTAATTTCACAGAAAAAATGAATATTTATAAAAACCCTGAAAAATTATTATCAATTTCTTTAGGATCTGCAGAGACTACATTATTAAGTTTAACTTCAGCTTATTGTTCATTCGTGAATGGAGGAAAATTAATTAAACCAGTATTAATTGATCGTATTCAGGATGGAGAAGGGAACACAATAATTAATAATGAAAATAGAAAATGTGTAAATTGTGATAAAATTTCTTTTACTGGAAAAGAATTTCCAAAAATTGAGGACAATTATGAACAAGTCCTATCATCTCAAACGGCATATCAATTAACTTCTATTTTACAGGGAGTTGTTGAAAGAGGAACAGGCAAAAAATTAAAAAAACTTGGATTAAATCTTGCTGGAAAAACTGGGACAACAAACGATAATACAGATGCTTGGTTTATTGGTTTTACATCAAATTTAGTCATTGGTGTTTATGTTGGTATGGATAACCCTCAACCATTAGGTAAATTTGAAACAGGATCTAAAGCAGCTTTACCGATATTTGAGGAATTTATAAAAAAAGGCATTAAAAAATCGGACGCAAGACCCTTTAAAGTTCCAGAAAATATAACATTAATGGTTGTGGATCCTACAACTGGGGAAAAGGCAAAGTTTAGTTCAAAAAATACGATAATTGAGTCTTATAAAAGTAAAAATATTTCAAATGGAAAAATATTATTTTCAAATAATAATAGATTAGATACTGATAATATATTAAGGTTCTATTAATGAATGATAAATTTTTAATTTATAAAAAAGAAATAGAAAAAATTAATCAAAGAATTAAGGAGTATCTTTGAAAAAAATAATGTTCATTCTAAATTAGATGAATTTAATAAAAAGATGCTTGAAGTTAATTTCTGGCAAAATAAATCAACATCTAATAAAATTATAAAAGAAAAAAAATTACTCGAAGATTTGATTAATTCTTATAATCAATCGAAAACTCAACTAAAAGATTTAAATGATTTATATGATTTAGCAGTGGAAGAAAAAAATACTGATATTCAAAATGAAATAAATAAAAATATTTCAGATTTAAGAATTGTTACAAAAAAAAATGAAATCAAATGTTTTTTATCTAATGAAGCAGATACATTAGATACATATATCGAGATTCATGCAGGTGCTGGAGGAACGGAAAGTCAAGACTGGGCAGATATGCTTAGGAGAATGTATTTAAGATGGTCAGATAATAAAAATTTTAAAAATCAAATTGTAAGCGAACATAAAGGTGATGAGGCCGGTATAAAATCAACAACTATAAAAATCGAAGGAGAATATGTATTTGGTTGGCTTAAAAAAGAGTCAGGTATTCATAGATTAGTAAGAATATCACCTTTTGACTCTGGTGCTAGACGTCATACAAGTTTTGCTAGTGTTTGGGTATACCCTGTAGTTGATGAAAACATTAACATTGAAATATTAGAAAAAGATTTAAGAGTAGATACTTATAGGTCTAGTGGCGCTGGTGGGCAACATGTTAATACAACTGACAGTGCAGTTCGTATTACTCATATTCCCTCAAAAATAGTTGTGCAATGTCAGAATGAAAGATCACAACACAAAAATAAAGAGACTTGCATGAATATGCTGAGAGCAAGATTATATGATTTTGAGATTAAAAAAAAAGAGATAAAAAATCAAAGTACTGAAGCGTCTAAATCAGAGATAGGATGGGGTCATCAAATCCGATCTTATGTTTTACAACCTTATCAATTAGTTAAAGACAACAGAACTAACCATGAAAGTACTAGTCCTAATAAAGTTTTGGATGGAGAATTAGATGAATTTTTAGAAAAATCTTTATATCAAATTAAATGATAAAAATTATTTATAGGACACTATTAAGTTTAATATTATTATTGTTAATTTCACTAACTTATCTAAGCATTATTGGAATTAAAACAGATAAATTTAACTCGAAAATAATTTCTCAATTTAAACTAATAGAACCAAATATTGAATTAAAATTAAATGATGTCAGTGTAACTTTAGATCCATTTAATTTTAAAATAAATGTAAAAACTATAGGCACAGATTTAATTCACAGAGATAAAATTATCGAAATTGAAACAATTAAATCAAAAATTTCTATTAAAACATTTTTTAAAGATAAGTTTTTTTTAAGTGAAATATCTATTTCAACTAAATCTTTAGTAATAAAAGATCTAATCACTTTTATTAGGTTATTAAACAATGATCCTAAGCTTTTCTTTGCAGAAAAATTTATTAAAAAAGGTTACATAGTTGCTGATCTAAAATTAGAATTTGACGACACGGGAAATATCATAAAAAATTATAGATTTAATGGATTAGTAAAAGACGGAAAAATTAATTTATTTAAAAAATATGATCTAGATAAAATAGACTTCATTTTTGAAATTGATGAAAAAACTTTAAAATTTAATGATATAAAATTTAATCTTAATAATAATAAAGTTTTAATACCAGAGTTAACTGCATCGAAAAACGATACTGAATATTTAATTTTAGGAAATTTAAATACAAAAAATTCAAAATTTACAAAAAACGAAATTAATAATTTTCTTAATGATGATTTTCTACAAATGGATATTCAAGAAATTTTATTTAGTTCGAAAAATTATTTTAAATTTGAAATTAACAAAAATTTTAAAGTTAAAAATTTAGATATTAAATCAGATATAAACCTTGATAAATTAAAATTTAAAAATTCATATGAATTTGAAAATATTTTTCCAAAAATTAAAAAAAATTTAATACTTAAAAATCAAAAATTAAAGCTTGAATATAAAGAAGATAATCTTAGCATCTTAGGGTCTGGAGAAATTTTGATACAAAACGAAATTGATCAAATTAATTATGAAATATACAAAAAAAAGAATGAAATTAAATTTAAAACGAAATTAAAAATTTTAAAAAATTCTTTTAAGATAAATTTATTAAATTTTAAAAAAGATAAAAATTCTGATTTAGAATTGAATTTTATTGGCAAAAGTAAAAATAACAGTAAATTGTTATTCGATGAGATTTCTATAAAAGAAAAAAATAAAATTATCTCAATAAAAAAATTATCTTTATCTAAAAATAATAAGATTGATGATTTGGGCAACATCAATATTAATTATATTGATGAAGATGGATTAAAAAACGATTTAAAATTAACAAAAAAAAATAAAAATTACTTTGTTTCAGGAAATAGTTTTAATATTAATCGAATTATTGATCAAATATTAAATTCAAAAAAAGACAAAAAGTTAAAATTATTCAATAAAAATTTTAAAATGATTTTCAATATTGAAAGAATTTATTTGGATAAAGAAAATATTATTGAAAGTTTGAAAGGATCCTTGTTTTTGAACAATAACGAAATTTCAGAATTAAATTTAATTTCAAAATTTTCTAATAATCAAAATATTAAATTTACTATAAAGAATAGTGGTAACGAAAAAGTTACAACATTATACTCATATAAAGCAAAACCTTTTGTAGATAGATATAAGTTTATTAAAGGTTTTGAGGAAGGTGATCTTGATTTTTATTCTGTAAAAAAAGGTGGAATTACAAATTCAACATTAAAAATTGATAATTTTAAGATTCAAGAAGTCCCAGCATTAGCTAAATTGCTAACTTTAGCTTCGTTACAAGGAATAGCTGATCTTTTAACTGGGGAAGGAATAAGATTTACAGATTTTGAAATGAAATTTTCTAACAAAGAAAAGTTGATGAAGATAGAGGAACTTTATGCAATTGGTCCTGCAATATCAATATTGCTAGAGGGTTACATTCAAAGCAAAGAATTGATTAGTTTAAGAGGTACATTAGTTCCAGCAACCACTGTAAATAGAACTATTTCATCTATACCATTGATTGGAGATATTTTAGTGGGAAAAAAAGTTGGAGAAGGTGTTTTCGGAGTTAGTTTTAAAATTAAAGGACCACCTGGTGATTTAGAAACTACAGTAAATCCTATTAAAACTTTAACTCCTAGGTTTATTACTCGTACTTTGGAAAAAATTAAAAAAACTAAATAATTTCAATTTTAAGATGACGTTTTTTTCCAATAGACAGTTTCATATAATTTTCATTAAACAGTTCCTTATTAATTAACAATTTTTCATCTTTAATAAGCATATTATTTATCTTGATAGCATTTCCTTTTATTAATCTTCTTATTTCACTTTTAGAGTTTTCTAATTTAGATAAAATTATAAGATCTATAATGTTGATCTGTTTATTAAGTTCTTTTAATTTAATCTTAATTGTTGGTAAATTAGAACCGAGGGTGTCACTTGAAAAAGCCTCCCTAGCAGCTTGTTCGGAATTTTGAGCAGCCTTTTTGCCATGAAGCATTGTAGTAGCTTTATTAGCTAGTAATATTTTTAATTCATTAATATTTTTATTTTGCAAATTTACAATTTCGTTTAATTCTATATCAGTAAAAAATTTTAAAAATCTAATTACATCTCTATCATCTGTATTTCTCCAAAATTGCCAGTAATTATATGGAGATAAATATTTTTTATCTAACCAAATTGCTCCTGCTTCAGTTTTACCCATTTTTGATCCTGAGGCCAATGTAATTAGAGGAGTTGTTAATCCATAAGTTTGTTTGTTGGAATATCTTTTTATTAGCTCTACACCATTTACAATATTTCCCCATTGATCAGAACCACCTATTTGAAGAGTACAATTTTTTTTTCTATTTAATTCTAAAAAATCATAAGCTTGAAGTATCATGTAATTAAATTCCATATAACTTAAAGACTGTTCTCTTTCTAATCGAGTTTTAACACTTTCAAAACTTAACATTTTATTGATTGTAAAATGTTTTCCTATATCTCTTAAAAAAGAAATATAATTCAAACCTTTAAGCCAAGAATAATTATTTACAAAAACTGGTTTAGTTTTTGGATTTTTTACATCTAAAAAATTTTTTAATATTTTTTCTATGTTTTTAATATTTCTATCTATTTCTTTTTCTTTTAATATTTTTCTTGTTTTGTCTTTGCCTGATGGGTCACCAATTCTCGTTGTTCCACCTCCTAATAATACAATTGGTCTGTGCCCATGTTTTTGAAGCAGTCTTAAACACATTATTTGAAGTAGGCTTCCTACATGTAGACTTTCAGCAGTACAATCAAATCCTATATAACCATTGATTTTCTCATTATCTAATAAATTAGATAGTTCATTTTCACTAGTGCATTGATAGAAAAAACCTCTATCTTTAAATTCTTTCAAAAATTTATTCATAAGATTATAGTTCTACATTATACAAATTTTTTTTAAAAAAAAATAAATATGAAAAAAAAGATATTTACTGCTATAGGTTTAATGAGCGGAACTTCAATGGATGGCGTAGATTTATCTTTAGTAGAAACCGATGGATATGAATATTTTAGTCAAATATCCAATGAATATAATGAATTTAATGATGAATTACACAAAGGTTTAATTTTTCTTAGACAGAGTATTAAAAATTCAGAGGATTTACTAAAAAACTCTTCATTAATAAGTGAAATTGACAAGAAATTTACCATTTTTAATGCGAAAATAATCAATAAATTTTTAAATAAGAATGGTTCTAAGCCTAATTTTATAGGTTTTCATGGGCAAACAATTTTTCATAGCGCTAGAGATAGGATTACTAAGCAAATAGGAAATGGTAATCTTTTATCTCAATTAACAAAATGTATTGTTGTAAATAATTTCAGACAACAGGACTTAAATAATGGTGGACAGGGTGCTCCACTTACCCCAATATTTCATTACTTAATTTCAAAAATAATAAATGAGAAATATAAACTTGATTATCCAATTAGCATCATAAATATTGGAGGAATAACAAATGTTACTACAATTCTAAGTAATGATGAAATAGAAAATAATATTTATGCTTATGATATTGGCCCTGGAAACTGTTTGATTGATGAGTGGATTAGAAAAAATAGTAATAAAAAATTCGATAATGATGGATCTCTTGCTGAATTCGGAAAAATTAACGAATTAATTTTAAATCAAGCAAAAGATAATTTTGAAATATCCTCAATTAATGAATCAATGGATGTAAATGATTTTGATATATCATTTGTAAAAGGAATAAATCTCGAAGACGGTTGTGCAACTTTAACAGAATTTACAGCATACTTAATTTCTGAAGGTTTAAAAAAAATTAATCAGAAAATTAAGAATGAGTCTAGAAATCTAATAATTTGTGGAGGTGGGAGAAAAAATAAAACTTTAATAAAAAAAATTAATGAAAATATAAACCACCAAAAACTTACTGTTAAAAATATTGATGAGTTTGATTTAAATGGTGATTTTATAGAGTCTCAAGCGTTTGCATATCTTGCAGTAAAATGCTCTTTAAATTTGCCAATAACATTTCCTAATACAACAAGATGCTCAACTCCTTCTTTGGGTGGTCAAATTATTAAAAATTTTTAATAAAGAGCAGTTTCTTTTTTTATATATTTATCTAGGTGTTTAACTAGTTGATTTTCATGTTTTGAAAAAAAATGATTAGCATCAGGCACTGATTGAAATTCTACTTTTATCCCTTTCTGAGCACTCAACCTTTTATCTAAATCTGTAATATATTCCAACGGAACTAATTCATCTTTTTTTCCATAAATCATTAATCCAGATGTAGGACATGGAGATAAAAATGAAAAATCATATACATTTGGTTGAGGTGAAATTGCAATAAATCTATTTATTTCAGGTCTACGCATTAACAATTGCATTGCAATTAATGAACCAAAGGAAAATCCTGACACCCAACATTGCGAATTGTCAAAATTTTCTCTTTCCAGCCAATCTAATGCTGCCGCTGCATCCGCTAATTCACCTTGACCATTATCAAACTCACCATCACTTTTACCAACTCCTCTGAAATTGACTCTGCAAACTGAAAAGTCATTTTCCATAAATATTTTAAAAGTATCAACAACAACTTTATTATTCATAGTTCCACCGTATTGTGGATGAGGCTGTAAAACTAGGGCCACAGGTGATGTGCTCTTTTTACTTTTAAAATATTTCGCCTCTAGTCTACCTGCAGGTCCGGGTATAAAAATTTCTAAAATTTTATTATCCATAATTGATACTGATAATTATTCTCAAAAAAAAATTACCTTTAACACATGTACGTGACAAAATGTTAGTGTTTTTTTCTTTTAGATACTTGACTATTTTAGTCGGGTTTATATATACCCTTGTAAATTGAGGTTTTATGAAACTTACATCTAAAGGCAGATATGCGGTAATGGCTTTAGTGGATCTGGCAAAATTTGATAACATCAATCCAGTATCCCTAAGAGATATCTCACTCAGACAAGGTATTTCTCTTGATTACTTAGAACAAATTTTTTCTAAACTCAGAAAAAAAGAAATTGTTCAAAGTGTGAGAGGAAATCAAGGAGGCTATGTTTTAAACAAAAAAGCCAAAGAGATAAAACTTACCAATATTTTTGATGCAGTTGATGAAAAAGTAAAAACTGTTCAATGTAAAAAAGAGTCAAAAAAAAGTTGTAATGGAAAATCTACAAAATGTTTAACTCATAATCTTTGGGATGAATTAGAAAACCATATTAATGATTTTTTTGAGAAAAAAAGTTTAGAGGATCTTATCAAAGATAATATTGAGAGAAGAATTTAAAGATGGATACTAGAGAAAAAGATATAGAAAAGTTAAAAGATTATAAGTATGGTTTTACTACCGATATAGAAAATATTAAAGCTCCAAAAGGTTTAAATCATGATGTGATCAAGTTTATTTCTAATATTAAAAAAGAACCACAATGGATGTTAGATTTTAGATTAAAAGCTTATGAGAGATTAAAACTTTTAAAAGAACCTGATTGGCAAAAACCAAAATATCCTAAAATTGATTATCAAAATTTATATTATTATTCTGCACCAAAAAGTATGAAGGATAAGCCAAAAAGTTTAGATGAACTTGACCCTAAACTTTTAGAGACATATAAAAAACTTGGAATTCCATTACAAGAGCAAGCAAGACTAAATGGAATTGCTGTCGATGCAGTATTTGATTCTGTTTCAGTCGCAACTACTTTTAAAGGTGAATTGACAAAACATGGAATAATTTTTTGTTCAATGTCAGAAGCTATTCAAAAACATCCTGATCTTGTCAAAAAATATTTAGGCACAGTAATACCAGTTACTGATCATTTCTATGCTACACTAAATTCTGCTGTTTTTACAGACGGATCATTCGTTTATATTCCGGAGGGTGTTAAATGCCCAATGGAACTATCAACTTATTTCAGAATTAATGCATCAGAGACAGGGCAGTTTGAAAGAACCTTAATTGTTGCTGATAAGGGAAGTTATGTGAGTTATCTTGAAGGATGTACAGCCCCAATGAGAGATGAAAATCAATTACACGCTGCGAATGTTGAATTGATTGCTTTAGACGATGCAGAAATAAAATATTCAACTGTACAAAATTGGTATCCGGGTGATGAAAATGGCAAAGGAGGAATTTATAATTTTGTAACTAAAAGAGGATTATGTAAGGGAAAAAATTCTAAGATTTCCTGGACACAAGTAGAAACAGGATCAGCTATAACTTGGAAATACCCAAGCTGTATATTAAAAGGTGATAATTCAATAGGTGAATTTTACTCTATAGCAATTACCAATAATCATCAAAAAGCAGACACTGGAACAAAGATGATTCATTTGGGAAAAAATACAAAAAGTAAAATTATATCCAAAGGTATAAGTGCTGGATTTTCTGATATGACTTATAGAGGTTTAGTAGACATAAGTTCAAAAGCTAAAAATTCTAGTAATTATACACAATGTGACTCTTTATTAATGGGAAATAAATGTGGTGCACACACAGTACCTTATATTAAAAACAAAAATTTTGACTCAAATATTGCACACGAAGCTACGACATCAAAAATCAGTGAAGAACAATTACATTATTGTCAACAAAGAGGGCTTAATCCTGAGGAAGCTGTAGGATTAATTGTTAATGGTTTTTGTAAGGAAGTATTACAACAATTACCAATGGAATTTGCAGTCGAAGCCCAGAAACTTGTAGGAATTAGTTTAGAAGGGAGCGTCGGTTAATGCTTAAAATAAACAATTTAAATGCAAATGTTGAAAATAAATCAATATTAAAGGGGTTTTCTTTGAATATAAATCCTGGAGAAGTTCACGCAATTATGGGTCCGAACGGTTCAGGAAAAAGTACATTATCTAATATTTTATCAGGAAAAAAAGGTTACGAAGTATCAGGTGAAATCTTATTTGAAAATAAAAATTTATTTGATCTTGAGACCGAAGAGAGAGCACATAAAGGAATATTTTTAGCTTTCCAATATCCATTAGAAATTCCAGGTGTAAATACCAATATATTTTTAAAAACATCCTTAAATGCAATTAGAAAAGCTAGAGGTGAAAAAGAATTAGATGCGATTGAATTTTTAAAACTCGTAAAAGAAAAAGCTAAGGAATTAAAATTTGATGAAGAAAAACTAAATAGACAATTGAATGTTGGTTTTTCAGGTGGAGAAAAAAAGAAAAATGAAATCTTACAAATGTCTATGTTGGCACCAAAATTATCTATTTTAGACGAGACAGACTCAGGCTTAGACATAGATGCCCTGAAAATAGTCGCGGATGGAGTTAATATTTTAAGAAATAAAGATAATTCTTTTTTAATAATAACCCATTATCAAAGATTATTAGATTATATTAAACCAGATTTTGTTCATGTTTTAATGAATGGAAAAATAATTAAATCTGGTGGACCAGAATTAGCAATAGAATTAGAAAAAAAAGGTTACGAAAGTTTTGATTAAATGAGTGAACAAATACAGTTAGATTTTGATAAAATAATTAAAACCTCAAAATTTTCCAATGAGGAAATTCAGTCAAAAAAAATTTTTTTAAAAAAATTTATTGAAAACGGATTTCCGAATAGAAAACAAGAAGATTGGAAGTTTTTAGATATAAATCAGATTATTAAGAAAAATATTGGTGACCTTAGTTTTTTTAATGATTACTCATTGCCAAATAAAATTGATCCTTCTAATTTTGTTGATGGTTTAGAGCATAATAAAATTATTTTTATTAATGGAAGAATAGAAAAAATTGATTTTAGTTATGAGGATCAAAATAAAATTGAAATTAAAGATGAAATCGAAAAAAATATTTCATTTGATTACCAAAACTCGTTAATTGATTTGAATAGTGCATTTATAAATAAAGTTTTTAAAATTATAGTGAGTAAGAATTATTCTTTAAAAAAACCATTAATAATTTATCATTCTACAAATGATAAAGTAAAGTCAACAAATGTTAATTTGAGATTAGATTTTGAATTAGGTGAAAATAGTTGTTTAAGACTTATTGATTTTTTCACTGATAATACAAACAAAAATTTTATCAATATTTTCTATAATTTTAATTTACTAAAAGACTCAATTCTTAAAAATTATAAAATTGATAAATTTAAAAATGATAATTTAAAATACTCTTTTAATAATATTGAGCAGAAAGATAACAGTGTTTCAGAAACTTTTATATTATCTGCTGGTTCAGATTATTTTAAAAATGAAATTAATTGTAATTTAAATGGTGAGTACTCCTCTGCTTTTATTAATGGAGTTTTTTCATTAAAGGAAAATCAACAACACGAAATTAGAACTACAATAAACCATTTAGTTGAAAACACTAAAAGTTATCAACTAATTAAGAGTGTACTTGGAAAAAATGCAAAATCTGCATATCAAGGAAAAATATTTGTAAACTCTAAAGCTCAAAAAACTGACGGATATCAATTAAGTAAAGCAATATTGTTAGATCAAACATCAGAATTTAATGCAAAACCAGAATTAGAAATTTATGCTGATGATGTAAAATGTTCTCATGGATCTGCATCCGGAAGTTTAAATGAAGAATCTATTTTTTATTTAATGTCTCGTGGTTTAAATTATCGACAGTCAAAAGAACTTTTAATAAATGGTTTTTTGTTAGATGTTGTTGAAAAGATTACAGACTCAGAAATTAAAAACTTAATTAAAAATATTATTGGATTAAAAGAATGAACATAAATAACATTAAAAAAGAATTTCCGATTTTTGATGAAAAAATTCAAAATAATGATTTAGTTTACTTGGATAGTGCAAATTCATCTCAAAAACCTAAAATAGTTTTAGATAGAATTAATGATTTTTACTCTAAACAGTTTTCAAATGTAGGTAGAAGCATTCATTATTTGGCTGTTGCAGCTACTAATTTATATGAAAATACAAGATCTTCAGTGCAAAAGTATATTAATGCTAAAGATAAAAATGAAATAGTATTTACTAAAGGTGCTACAGAAGCGTTAAATCTTGTGGCTAATACCCTTGGTCAAACTATTATTGAGCCAAATGATGAGATTTTGATTACTGAATTAGAGCATCATTCAAATTATGTACCTTGGCATTTTTTAAGAAAATCTAAGAATGTCAAAATTAAGTTTGCTGAGATAAATGAGGACGGTGATATTCCAATAGAAAATATAGAAAAAGAAATTACAAATAAGACTAAAGTAATTGCGATAACTCATTTATCAAACGTCACTGGTGCCGTTTTACCAATTAAAGAAATTACTCAATTAGCTCATTCAAAAGGAATAATTGTAGCAGTTGATGGTTGTCAAGGCGGACCACATTTAAAATTAGACATGCAAGATTTAGATTGTGATTTCTATGCAATATCATGTCATAAGATGTATGGACCCACAGGACTTGGTGTTTTGTATGGAAAAAAGAAATGGCTTGAGCAGCTTCCTCCATATCAGGGTGGCGGAGGAATGATTAATGAAGTTAAAAAAGATAGAATTTCATACGGTGAACTTCCTAATAAATATGAAGCGGGGACAATGGCAACAGCCCAAGTAATTGCTTTTGATCAATCAATAAAATTTTTAGAGAATATTGGAATTGAAAACATAATTAAGCACGAGAAGGAATTAATAGAATATGGACAAGAAATCCTACAAAAAAATAATTCAGTGAAACTTATCGGAAATCCAAAGGAGCGAGGTGGAGTATTATCTTTTACTGTTGAAGGAGTTCATCCACATGATATTGCAACTATTTTAGATGAAACTGGAGTTGCTATAAGAGCTGGTCATCATTGTTGTCAAATACTTCACGACAAATTAGGTATTTCTGCAAGTGCGCGAGCATCTTTAGGAGTTTATAATACTAAAGATGATTTAGATAAATTAAATGATGGAATTAATAATTGTAAAAAAATTTTCGATTTAAAATGAACTTAAAAGAATTATATCAAGAAATAATCCTAGAACATGGAAAGAATCCTAGAAATTTAGGAAAAATGGAAAATTTTAATAAAGATGCAAAAGGAAATAATCCGTTATGTGGAGACAACGTACATGTATATTTGAAATTAAATGATCAAAGAAAAGTAGAAGGTATTTCGTTTGAAGGAAGTGGATGTGCAATATCAATGGCGTCAGCTTCGATAATGACTGATTTAATAAAAGGAAAAAGTGACAACGAAGCAAAAGAAATAATTGAGGATTTTTTAGGAATGATAAAAGAAAATCCTGAGCTTAAAAATAATATTTTAAAAGCGGATGATAAAACAAAATTGATGTGTCTTTCTGGAGTAAAACAATATCCTATGAGAGTAAAATGTGCTACTTTATCATGGCACACGTTAGTCTCAGCAATGGAAAATGATGGAAAACAAGTGAGTACTGAGGATTGATATTTATGGAAGTTAAAAATAAAATTATAGATGAAATTAGAAAAATTTATGATCCTGAGTTGCCTGTAAATATATATGAACTTGGCTTAATTTATGATATAAAAGTTAAAGGTCGAAAAGCTGAAATTAAAATGACATTAACAACACCCAATTGTCCAGTTGCTGAAAGTTTACCTAAAGAAGTTAAAGAGGGAGCTATGCAAGTCGAAGAAATTGATGACGTTGATTTAGAATTAGTCTGGGACCCACCTTGGACAAAAGACATGATGTCAGATGCTGCTAAATTGGAGTTGAATTTATAATGAATCCAATAATAAAATTAAGTGATAATGCTGCAGATAGAATTAAAGAAATAATGTCCAATGCTGAAAAAGATGCATTAGGAGTAAGAGTTTCAGTTAAATCGGGTGGTTGTGCAGGTATGTCTTATGTTATGGAGTATTCAAAAGAACTAAACCCTAATGATGAAGTTATTGAAGATAAGGGAGTTAAGGTATTTATCGATTCAGCTGCGGTCATGTATTTATTAGGCACTGAAATGGATTATAAAAAAGAGGATTTTTCCTCCACTTTTGTATTTAATAACCCTAATGAAACAGAGCGTTGTGGCTGTGGAGAGTCATTTAAAGTAGGTTAATTTTCAGTATCCCATAAGTTGCATAGCTGTATTGCCTAAAATGCATATCTAGTGTATAAGACTTATATGAATAAGTTTGAATTTAAAAATCTTGTTAAAGACCTTAAAGACTCTTTAAAAGAAAAGTCTTTTTTTAAAGATCTACGTAAAGAAGTTGAAACTGGCGCCAATGGTACACAAGACTACGTAGTTAAAAAAGGTGTTAATAAAGATACGATCGCTACAACAAGACAGTAGTTAATATATATATTAATTAACAACTGTAATACATCTCAAACTCTACAGGATGAGGTGCATGTTCAAACTTGTGAATCTCTTCAAACTTTAGTGCAATATAAGCATCAATTTGATCGTCAGTGAATACTCCACCTTGAGTTAAAAATTCTCTATCTTTATCTAAACTTTCCATAGCCTCTCTTAATGAGCCACATACAGTTGGGATAGATTTCACCTCTTCAGGAGGTAAATCATATAAATCTTTATCAAAAGACTCACCAGGATGTATCTTGTTTTTAATTCCATCGATACCCGCCATCAACATTGCTGCAAAAGTTAAATAAGGATTTCCTGATGCATCGGGGAATCTAATTTCACATCTTGCTCCATTTTTACTTAAGGTAATTGGTATCCTACACGATGCTGACCTATTTCTTGCTGAGTAAGCTAAAAGAACTGGAGCTTCAAATCCAGGAATTAATCTTTTATAACTATTTGTTGTTGCATTAGCAAACGCATTTATTGCTTTAGCATGTTTTAAAATTCCGCCTATGTAATGTAAAGCTGTTTCAGATAAGCCAGCATAAGCATCTCCAGAGAATACAGGTGTATCTCCTTTCCAAATAGATTGGTGGGTATGCATTCCAGATCCATTGTCACCTGCAACTGGTTTTGGCATGAATGTTGCAGTCTTACCAAATGAATGTGTAACCATTTGTACTACATATTTATAGAGTTGGACATTATCTGCTTGTTGCACTAAAGTTCCAAAATACATTCCTAGCTCATGTTGACTTGGAGCAACTTCATGGTGGTGTTTTTCAACTTTAATTCCAACTTCTTTTAAATTTTTAAGATATTCACCACGCATATCTTGTTCACTATCAACTGGAGGAACAGGAAAATAGCCGCCCTTTATTCCAGGTCTGTGACCCATATTTCCATTTTCATATATTTTTCCAGAATTATAGGGACCTTCTTTACTATCAAGTACAAACCCACATTCATTCATGTCATTCTTAATTCTGACATCATCAAATACAAAAAATTCAGGTTCTGGACCAAAAAAAGCTTTATCACCAATGCCTGAGGCTTTTAGATATTCTTCTGCTTTTTTAGCAACACCTCTAGGGTCTCTTTCGTAAGGTGTTTTTTTAATTGCATCCAAGATATCACAAAATAAAACTACAGTATTATGAGAAGTAAAAGGGTCTAAAAAAAATCTTGATAAATCTGGTTTTAAAATCATGTCTGACTCATTTATAGCTTTCCAACCTGCAATGGACGATCCATCAAAAAACACTCCATCATTAAGCATACCATCATCAACTGCAGTAGCATCCATTGTTAAATGTTGAAGCTTACCTCTTGGGTCAGTAAATCTAAGATCTACAAATTCTGCCTCTTTTTCTTTAATAAATTTTAAAACATTTGCCGCGCTCATTTTGTCTCCTGTATAAATTTTTAAGTGCTAATTAACAAAATAATGACTAAAAATATTGCTTATTTAATAAATATCACCTATGCAATTTTCACATAAGTAATGTATTTATGCAATAATATTTAATAATTATTAGGAATAACTGTGAATCAAATACTGAATAAAGAACCAGTAAAAAGAGCTGAAAAATCTATTAAAGATTTTGACCCAAATCTTGAGATCATATGTTTAAATCAAACAGCAAGAACTGCTAAAGATGCAGCTACAGCTTTGGGTTGTAATGTTGGAGCAATAGTAAAAAGCTTGCTTTTTGATTGTGGAAATGAGTTTATTCTTTGTTTGGTCTCCGGAGATAAAAGGTGTTCATTAAATAAGATTAAAAAAATCCTAAATGAAAAAAATGTTTCAATGGCAAAACCAGATGATGTTAAAAAAATCACTGGTTATACGATTGGAGGTGTTTCACCAGTAGGACATTTGGTTAAAACTAAAATCTATATTGATAGTAACTTAGAAAGGTTTAAAGAAGTTTTTGCAGCTGCAGGACATCCCAATTGTGTTTTTAAAATAGAATATAATCAATTAATTAAACTAACGTCTGGTGATATTAAAGATATAGTAGAATGAGACAACCAAAATTAATTGATTATATTTTATTAACAACTCTAGCATTAATATGGGCTTCAGCATTTTTTAATATTAAGATTGCTACTTATTCTTTTGGACCTATAACAATCGCATTTTTAAGAGTCTTTTTTGGAGCGATACCAGTTTTATTACTTTGCTATTATAAAAAAATTAAGATTGAAGCTTTTTCAAAAGACTGGCATTGGTTTGCAATGATAGGTTTTATTAATTTGGTAGCTCCATTTTTTTTAATAGCTTACGGAGTAAAGTCTGTACAAAGTAATTTAGCAGCAATTTTGATGTCTACTACACCTTTAAGCTCTACAGTATTAGGGCATTTTTATACCAAAAATGAAAAATTTAATTTGTTAAAAACATTTGGAATCTTAATTGGTTTTTCAGGAATAGTATTTTTATTTTCAGATAATATTTTAATTGATGAAAATAATTTTTTTTCTGCATTATTGATTTTGCTTGGATCAACCTGCTATGTAGTTGGTGGAGTTTTGACTTTAAAAATTAGTAAGAAAAAGAATGAAAATGTAACAGGCTCAATATTAATTTGGGCAATTATTATTTTGATTCCCTTAGTAAGCTTTATCGAACAGCCTTGGCAATCAATTCCAAGAACAGATTCTCTTATTTCAGTCATATATTTAGGAATTGTTCCTACAGGAATAGCTTGGCTATTGAGATTTAGAATATTAAAGAATAATGGTTTAATCTTTCAATCACAAGTTTCATATTTAATACCGATTTTTGGAACCATCTTAGGTTACGTTTTTCTTAAAGAATTAATAACAATTAAAGTTTTAATATCCTTAATAGCTGTTTGCATTGGAATTTATTTTGTAAAAAAAGCAGATAATAAAAAAGCTATTTAAGTCTTGCTATAGCCTCAATATGTGAGGGACTAGTTTCACAACAGCCTCCAAGTATAGTAGCACCAGCATCTTTAAACTTTTCAACAATTCTAGCCATGTTTTCAGGATTTAAATCTTTTCTTTTACCTAAAATTTCAGTTGGGTTTCCTGTTTTACTTTTTAAGTAGTTTTCAGCAAAACTAGTATTAGGTTTTGTTGTTATAAATCCATTTAACTTAAAACCAAATGGAGTTCCTAAATTTTTGACTTCTGTAAAATTTACTTCATAATTTTCAGGAGAAACACAAGAAAGCATAACTCCTAAAACTTGATCGTCAATTACATTCTTTACATCTGATATCTTTTCACCACTTGGAAGATTGGTTCCTTCTGAAATATGAATACCAATTAAATAAGGTTTTTTAAATTCTTTTATTGCTTTAATTCCACATCCGATTTCTTTTATGCTACTTAAAACATCAAAATAAAAAAAATCTACATAAGGGCTCAATACTTTAGCTTGCTCTTTAAAATTATTAGTAATTTCTTTTTCATTTCTTCTATCAGCCTCATATGTAATGTTTTGTGGAGGTAAACCACCTGCTATTAGTATATTTGAAAAAATTTTTTTTGCTTTAACAGCAATTTTTCCTGCTTTTTGATTTAAATATTCAAACTTACTTTCAATTTGATTATCTTTTAATCTTTTTCTCCTAGTTGCAAAAGTTGCAGTTACTATAACTTCAGCACCAGCTTTAATAAAATCTAAGTGAGTGTTTAATAAAAGATCATGATATTTATCTTGTAGTAAAGCATTTGCACTCCATAAGGTACCCTTGGCTTCCAAGCCTCTAGATAGAAGCTCTTGTCCTGTACCTCCATCTAGAATCCTTGTATTTTTGAAAAAATTTAAATCCATAATATTTGTTATTTTTTAAGTGCAATCTTTACATTAAAAGAGAAAGATCTGCGCTCACCCTCAATATTAAATGGATATGCTGTATGCATTAAATAATTTGGAAAAATTATTAATTCTTTAATTTTTGGTACTACATTATAAATACTTTTACTCAAAAATCCTTTTTGACCATTTATAAAATCTATTGTTCCATTTGTTTTCAATTTTTTGTTTTTTACCATCTTATTATTGATCATATTTTTTGGTAACTTTAAATAACCAACACCAGATAAATCTCCCTCATGATAATGTATTGGATTATATTCACCCTTAAATTGCCTTACTACCCATAGATTAAGGATCTTTATTTGTTTTATATTTTTAATTCCTTCCTTAGATAAAAATTTTTTAATATTAATTTTTAATTCTTTTTCTAAATTTTGCTTAATAAATTTATTTGAAATTTTAATTTCATTTTTAATTTGACTAGCTAATTTAGAGCTATAATCAATTTTTTTCGATTTAGATTTGTCATCAAACTCTTTATTCAATTTATTAAAAAATTTATTTGATATTTTAGTTTTCCCAATTGATGGTCCAAAAGGTTTTATATTTTTCATTAAGTAAATAAATATAGCAAAAGTTAATTAAATCAAGATTATGCTAAAATCCTAAATCCCATTCTTGCAGCAACGAATATTACTAACAATGAAGTTATTAATGCCAATATTTTATTAGATAAAAACTTTATATTTAAAAAATTTCCAATTTGTCCTCCAATTAAAACCGCTAAAAAAAGTGGCCAGAAATTTAAAAACTTATCAAAAACAATATCTTTTGTAATTTGTCCTGCAACACCAAATATAGAATTTATCAAGATAAATAAAGACGCTGAAGTAGCTATTTGCTTAGGTTGTCCAGCCTTAATTAAAAAAAGAATAGGACTTAAAAAGATACCTCCACCAATTCCAATTAATCCTGAAAAAAAACCAATAACTGAACCAATTAGAACTGAAAAAATTTTAGGTATCTCACTTACTTCAAAGTCCTGATTTCTTAAAGTTTTGCTTTCAAAAAATAATAATATGCCAGCGATAGCTAAAATCAAAAACAATATTATTTCAAATAGATTTTTAGAGATTTGTAATGAGGCTCCATAAAATGCAAAAGGTATAGAACCTATTAAATAAGGTATAAGTAATTTTAAACTAAGACTGCCTGTTCTTATATAATTTATTGAATTTCCAGAAACCACAATGATGTTACATAGCAAGGCTATTATGGGAAAAATATAGTATGGAATATCCCAAATTAACATCAGGGCAAGATAAGTAGAGCCACCCCCGAACCCAACGCTTGAATATAAAATAGCTGTTATAAAAAAAAATATTGGTAATATAATCATTTTAAAAAATTTTATGAAAGTAAATATAGCATTATTAACTGTAACAGATACAAGAACAATTGATAATGATAAGTCAGGCGCAATTCTTGTAAAAAAAATTGAAGAAGCAAAGCATAATTTAATTGATCGAAAAATCTGCAAAGATAACAAAGATGATATTGTTGTAATTCTCAAAAGTTGGCTTCAAAATAATCAGATAGATGTAATCATTACGACAGGAGGTACAGGTCTGACGGGTCGAGATATTACTCCTGAAGCTTTGGACGTAATAGCCGATAAACACATTCCTGGTTTTGGAGAAATTTTTAGATACTTAAGTCTTAAGACAGTTGGCACTTCATCAATTCAGTCAAGAGCATGTGCGGTGTTGGCTAGAGGAAAATACATATTTGCTTTGCCAGGTTCCTCAGGTGGGGTTACTGATGCATGGGAAGGAATTTTAAAACATCAATTAGATGTAAATAATAAACCATGTAATTTTGTTGAATTAATACCTCGATTAAAAGAAAAATAATTATTTTTGATATTTTTCTTTCCATTCAGAGTAAGGCATTCCATAAATCCGTTCTCTCGCATCTGGATCAGAAATAGTGATACCTCTTTTTTCAGCTTCTTCTCTAAACCATCTTGATATACAATTTCTACAGAAATTTGCTAAGTTCATTAGATCAATATTTTGAACATCTTTTCTCTCATCTAAATGTTTAAGCAATCTTTCAAAAGTAGCAGATTGAATTTCTTTTTTTTCATTTTCATTCATAAGAAAAATATTAATGACTTTTAAGACGAGCACAAGATGTTGTATTTATACAATTATAAGTAGAATATTTAAATTATTTAAAATAGACACCAGAAAGCATTGCTAGTTTAATAGTCCAATGGCTAGTAAAAGAAAAAAAAAGTTAAAGCCTAAGACCAAGAAAAAAACAAAAAAACTGGTCAAAACTTCTAGAAAAAAAATAAAAACGAAAAAAAAAGTTGGGACAAAAAAGTCTGCGACTAAGAAGCGTTCTAAAAAATCTAGAAAAAATAATAAACTTAAAACAACAAAAAAAACAAGAGGAGTAAAAAATATGAGTGCAGAAGCTATGAAAGTGTCATCTGTATTAGATACTTCTCATTTGAAAGTAAAATTTCCATTTAAAGCTAAATATGGAAACTACATAAATGGAAAATTTGTAGAACCTAAGTCAGGCAAATATTTTGATAATGTTAGCCCGATATCAAATGAGAAAATCTGTTCAGTCGCACGATCGGATGAAAAAGACGTAGAGGCAGCATTAGATGCAGCTCACGCAGCTTTCCCTGAGTGGGGAAAAACAGACATTACAACAAGATCTAACATATTGTATAAGATTGCTGATGTCCTAGAGAAGAATCTAAATTTATTAGCTACGGCTGAATGTTTAGACAATGGTAAGCCAATAAGAGAATGTATGGCTGCTGATTTACCTTTAGTAATTGATCATTGGAGATATTTTGCTGGTGTGATTAGAGCAGAAGAAGGTTCAATTGCTGAAATTGCTAATAATCAATACTCATACAATTTTCATGAACCACTAGGAGTTGTTGGTCAGATAGTTCCATGGAATTTCCCATTATTAATGGCAACATGGAAATTAGCTCCAGCACTTGCTGCAGGAAACTGTTCAGTATTAAAACCAGCTGAGCAAACACCAGCATCTATTATGGTAATGATGGAACTTATTGGAGATTTATTACCTCCAGGAGTTGTTAACATTGTTAGCGGTTTTGGTTTAGAGGCAGGTAAACCTTTAGCATCATCTAAAAGAGTTGCTAAAGTTGCTTTTACTGGTGAAACAACAACTGGAAGATTGATTATGCAGTATGCTGCACAAAACATTATTCCAATTACTTTGGAATTAGGTGGAAAATCTCCTAACATTTTCTTTGAAGACGTCATGGATAAAGATGATGATTTCTTTGATAAGTGTATCGAGGGATTTGTAATGTTCAATCTTAACCAAGGCGAGGTTTGTACTTGTCCAAGTAGAGCTTTAATTCAAGAGTCTATATATGATAAGTTCATGGAAAGAGCTATTGCAAGAACAAAAGCTGTTGTTCAAGATAATCCTTTAAAAATGGAAACTATGATTGGAGCTCAAGCATCTGTAGAGCAAATGGAGAAGATTAAATCTTATCTTGAGCTTGGTAAAAAAGAGGGTGCTAAAGTTCTTACAGGAGGAAGTGCTGCTAAACTTAATAGTGGATTGGAAAAAGGTAATTATATTCAACCAACTATTTTTGAAGCTAATAACAGCATGAGAATATCTCAAGAAGAGATTTTCGGACCTGTAGTATCTGTGATTAAATTTAAAGACGAAGCAGAAGCATTAAAAATTGCTAATGATACTCTTTATGGTTTAGGAGCAGCTGTATGGACTAGAAATGGTAATATAGCTCACAGAATGGGTAGAGCAATACAAGCTGGGATAGTATGGACTAATTGTTATCATGCTTATCCAGCACACTCTCCATTTGGGGGATATAAACAATCTGGAGTTGGTAGAGAAACTCATAAAATGATGCTTAATCATTACAGACAGAATAAGAATCTACATGTTTCTTATGCTGAGAAAAAATTAGGCTTCTTTTAAAATACAATAATATATAATGGCCCATGATTCTAAAATCATGGGCCGTACATTAAAAATGAAAGTCTCTGCAACTCATTCCGCATTAAGTTTACTATCTGAATTAAAACAAAAGTATGGTGAAAAACTTATGTTTCATCAATCTGGTGGTTGTTGTGATGGAAGTGCACCAATGTGTTTTCAAGAAGGTGAATTTCCTCTTGGAGATAACGATATTAAATTGGGTGAAATAGGCGGTGTTCCGTTTTATATGAATGGTGATCAATATGAAAAATGGAAACATACAGATCTTACTATAGATGCAGTTAAAGGCATTGGTGGGATGTTCTCACTAGATAATGGCACTGGCAAAAGGTTTTTAACAAAATCAGAAATCTGCCTTGTAGTTGATAACGAAGATAAAAAAAATTAGGCTTTTTTTCTAAATTTAATTCTAAAGCTCAACAATATTAAGATTATAATCGAATAGATTAATGGTTTAAAAAAAATTGTTTTTGACAGCCATATAAAATGAAGTGCCCCAAAAATAGCAATAATATAAACTAGTCTATGTATTTTTTTCCAATTATGTTTTAAAAGTCTTATCATTTTGTCTGATGATGTTAGGGCCAAAAGTGTTAACAATAACCAAGCTGAAAAACCAATAAAGATAAATTTTTTCTTAAAAACATCATTTATTAAAGGCTCAAAATCAAATCTGTAATCAAGACCCACATAACTTAGCATATGTATTGAGGCATAAAAAAAAGTAAATAGTCCAAACATTCTTCTAAATTTTATCCATTCGGTAGAATTTGTTAATTTCCTAAGAGGTGAAATTGAAAGAGTGAGTATAATAAAAATTAGAGTCCATTCTCCAAAATGATTAATAATTCTATCTACCGGCTCAGGACCCAATTCATTAAAAATAATTTGATAAGAAATGATATAGATTGGCCAAAGTAATAATAAAAAAACAAAAGGCTTTAGATAGTTTTTCAATTTTTTAGTAATTTTTTTTTAAGTCCATACCATTATAAAGATGTGCAACTTCATCTCCATAACCATTAAACATTAAAGTTTTTATTCTTGGAGCCAGAATACTTTCACCAATTACTCTTTCAGTTGCTTGAGACCATCTTGGATGATCAACTTCAGGATTTACATTTGAGTAAAAACCATATTCTCTTGGCGAAGCGTTTTTCCAAGCAGTATTTGGCATGTTTTTTGTTAATCTAATTTTTACAATTGCTTTTGCACTTTTGAATCCATATTTCCACGGAATGAATATTCTTAAAGGAGCTCCATTTTGATTTGGTAAAGATTTACCATATAAACCAGTTACAACAGTTGTAAGAGGATGCATCGCTTCATCAATTCTTAGACCTTCAATATAGGGCCAGTTTAAGACTGGATATCTCTGACCAACCATCTCTTCTGGATTATATATAGTTTCGAATTCAACAAACTTTGCTGCTGGTTTAATCTGAACTTTATTTAGCAATTCACTGAGTGAGAAACCCAACCATGGTATAACCATAGACCAACCTTCAACACATCTAAGTTTTAAAATTCTTTCTTCAGATTTAATTGCTAAAACTTCTTCAACTGGAAGTTCTAATGGTTTTTCAACAAGACCTTCTATTTTAACACTCCAAGGTCTTGTAGTAAAATTTTTTGCTCTTCTATGTGGATCACCTTTACCAGTACCAAACTCGTAGTAATTATTATATGTAGTTATATCTTCATAGCTAGTTGCTTCATTCAAATTACTAGCATTTGCATTTATTAGTGGAATTGAATTCAAAGTAAGTGCACCTAAACTATAACCCATGGATTTCACAAAAGATCTTCTCTTATTATAAATTTTTTCTGGCGTAATTTCAGAGTGTTTAAATTTAATCATTAACAATAGTTATATTTAATAGCATATGATAATTTTATAATATAATTTAATATAAATAATATGAGTAAATTAGTATCAGAAATTGAAATTAATAAATTTAAAAATGATGGTGCCGTGCTCCTTAAGAATAAATTTGATATTAGTTGGATAGAAAAACTTAAAAAAGGAATTGAAAAAGGCAAAAATAATCCTAGTCCAAGATACGTAAATCACACTAAAGATAAATCACTTCCTGGATATCATGAAGATTTTTGGACTTGGAACTTGCATGAAGAATTCAAAGATTTTGTTTTTAATTCCCCAACACCAAAAATTGCAGCTGAACTATTAGAGGCTAAAAGGATTAATTTAGTGATGGATAATTGGTTTTTTAGGGAAGCAGGATGTAAATCTTCACCACCTTTTCATCATGATATATCGTATTTTGATTTTGAGGGATCAATGTGTGTACTATGGATACCCCTTGAGGCTGTTAAAAAAGAGGATGGTATTGCATGGGTTAAAGGATCCCATTTATGGAATAAATTATTTTTAAGAACAAGATTTAATGATGGCCACTATGTAGATGGAGAAGCAGGAATTGTTAATGGAAAAAAATATGAATTAACTCCAAAAATATTAGAAAATAAAGATAATTATGAATTTTTACAATGGGATTTAGACGTAGGCGATTGCATCTATTTTGACATAAGAACACTTCATGGTGGACTAAATTCTGTAACTCCAAAAAAAGATGTTACTAGATATACTCTAAGAATGGCAAAAGAAGAATCTAAGATAATTTACAGAGGTGACTGGGCCAGAGAGGAACGAGCCATTATGGAGGATAATGGTTATAAAAATGGTGATGATTTATATGGCAAAATGTTTCCTACTTTATTTGAAGCTAATTAAATAGCAAAAAAAGTTCATCAATTATGTAAGGACTAAATTTTTAATATTATATGCATCATAATAACTTCCAGTCCACAACTGGAAGTTAAAATGAGTTTTATTGACCTGGTGCTTTGTAACCAATTTTACTAGCTTTTGTAGTAGCCTTAGTAAAATCAATAGCTTCTAGCATGGTTAAATTTCTTACTGCACCTGAAGCCTCAACAACTAATTTAATAGCTGCGAAATCATCAAAACTTGGTACGTCAGTAACTACAACAAAATCAAATGAACCTCTTACAATATCCATGCTATGCATTGTTCCACCCATAGCTTTTGTAAGTTGTTCTACAACGGCCTTTCTGTCACTTGTTGGATCTTTTAGGAAACCTTGAAAAGCTTTTTCAGTGTAGTTACCCATTATATATGCTTTCATACTTAACTCCTTTATATTTTTTTTAAATTATAACAAATTAAATCACAACGAGATATGTAAATTGGTAATTTCAGATATGAATTTTAGAAATTAGTGACTTGCTAATCTATCCATTTCTTTTAATTCAACTTCTAGTTTATCTAATTCTTCGCCGCCGGCCATCATTCCTAAGAGCTTTTCTCTTGAGATATCTTTTTTTTGGAATGTTCCCATACTTTTACCTCTGTTTAAAACAGTAAAACTATTGCCCACTGGATAAGCATGATGAACGTTATGTGTAATTAATATCACAGCTAAACCTTGAGATGCTGCTTTTACAATATATTTTAAAACCATTGAGGCTTGATGAACTCCTAACGCAGATGTTGGTTCGTCTAAAATTAAAACTTTTGCACCAAAATAAATTGCTCTAGAGATAGCTAAACATTGTCTTTCTCCACCTGACATTGTTCCAACAGCCTGTGACGGATCTCTGACATCAATACCTATTTGACCCATCCTTTCTGCTGCAATTTTATTAGCTTTCTCAATATCAAAAGTCTTAAGTAAAGGTAATCCTTTTTGTGGTTCTCTACCCATAAAAAAATTTCTAGTGACACTCATTAATGAAACCAAAGCTAAATCTTGGTATACTGTTCCTATACCGATATCTAGAGCATCTCTCGGTGAGTCAAAAATAATCTTCTTATCCTCAAAAATTATCTCACCTTCGTCAGGCTTGTGAACTCCAGCTAAAGTTTTAATTAAAGTTGATTTTCCAGCTCCATTATCTCCTAGAAGACACATGATTTCACCTTTTTTAAGTTTCATAGTGACATCTTTTAATGCAATTACTTTTCCAAAAAACTTACTAATATTATTGAACTGAACCAGGTATTCAGACATTATTTAGTCTCCGTAACTTTTTTTCTAATATAATTGTTAAATACAACTGCAATTAACATCATTGCTCCTAAAAATACTTTAAACCAATCAGTATCTACATCTGTGTAAAATATTCCCATCGAAACGGTTCCGAAAATAATTGCACCTAATGCTGCACCAATTGCTGAACCATAACCACCTGTTAACAAACATCCTCCAACAACTGCAGCAGCGATAGCTTCTAATTCTTTCAATGTTCCTCTCATTGTATCAGCTGAACCAGCATCTAAAACTTGAATACATGCAAATATTGTTGATGCTACGGCAGTACCAATAAATAAACTAATTTTCACTCTTCCAACTGGTACACCAACATTAGTTGCCCCAACTTTATCTCCACCAGAGGCAAAAATCCAATTTCCATATCTAGTTTTCATCAATATCCATGTTGCAAATAAAGTCAGAGCTATAAACCATATGACTGATGGCGGAATACCTGTAGCTAAAGGAGTTCCATCAGTTCTTAATTCAATTAATTTCATTGACCCAAGCCAAGTGAAAAGCCATTGAAAAGTATCTGTTGCAAATAACCATGCTATTGGATCATCCTCAATTAATACTCGAAGTCCTGGAACCTGAGTTCTGCCAGTAATCAATCTTGTTATTGCTAAAGTTGCACCTCTTAAGATAAATAACATTGCAAGTGTAACAATAAAAGATGGAAGTCCAGATTTAACAACCATTATTCCATTGAAATATCCAATCAATACTGCCATCGCAAAAGCAAAAATAATACTAGTCCACAATGGCCAACCCCAATAAATTGCTGGAATAGCTATACATATTCCAGCAAATCCAATCATAGATCCGATTGAAAGATCAAATTCTCCTCCAATCATTAACATAGCAGCTGCAATCGCAATTATTCCTAAATTTGCTGATACATCTAAAAAATTTAGTGTGCCATAAGCACTAAACATTCCTGTATCACCAGCAACTATTCCAAAAAATATAAATACTAATATTGCACCACCTAAAGCTCCAAGTTCGGGTCGATTTAATAATACTCTTAGTGGAGAAATTTTTTTAAGTCTTTCATCTTTTCCAGTTTCTTTTTTAGATTGGATACTTTGAGATTTAACAGACATAAAAAACTATAATTTAAAAAATGTAAAAAAAAAGGCCTGACTAATATTTAGTCAGGCCTTTAAATTATTTTTTATCTATAACCTTGAGCTGCCCATTTAATTACTTTAGACGCATTGTCTGGAGTTACAAATCCAGGTCCAGTCATTACTACACCTGCTGGCATTGTTCCCCATCTCATATATTGTCCAAAGATAGCAATAGGTAGGTAACCTTGTAGGTATTGTTGTTGGTCAATTAAAAACTCTACTTTTCCTGCAGCAGCAGCTTTTAACATATTTGGAGACATATCGAATGTTCCAAGTCTTACATTACCAACTTTTCCAGCAGCTTCTAAAGCTTTAAGAGCTGCTTCACCAGATAAACCAGCACCTAACGTTAGGATAGTGTCATATCCACCACCTAATTTAGCAGCAACAGCTTTTTGAATTTCTGTTGGGTCATTTGATGTACCTAGAATATCAACTGATCCACCAAATCCTTTTTTGAAACCTGCACATCTTCTATCTAATGCAACGTTACCAACTTCATGGTTGACACATAATGCTTTTTTTCCACCAGCAGCTTTCATCTTTTGTCCGCCACCTACACCAGCTTCAAACTCAGTTTGACCAACATGTGCACTTATTCCTAAAGATGCATAGTCATCAGAACCAGAATTCATTGAAATAACTGGGATACCAGCAGCAATCGCAGCTTTAACAGATTTTCCTAAAGCAGCAGCATCTGGTAATGTAATCACAATACCTTTTGGTTTTTGTGATACAGCATTGTCAATTAGTTTTGCCATTTCCACCATGTCAAAAGTAGCAGGCGCTGTGTATTTACAAGATACTCCCATATCTTTACATCCAGCATCTACTCCGTTTTTAGCAACTGACCAAAAAGGGTCATTAGCTTGACCGTGAGAAACTACAATTATATCTACAGCTAAAGCAGACACAGACATCATAGCCCATGCAGCTATAGCTAAAATAAAGTTTTTAATTGTTTTCATTATTCCCCTTTAATTAAAGTTAACTTTTAAAAACAAAATCTAATCAAAATATTATTTGGTTGTAAAGATGATAGGTTGTATTCTAGTATTAGTTGATTCAATTAAAAAGTAAGTTTTTCAAACTTTTTCGAACTAAGAGATTTTTTAGCAGCGTTTGCCATTATTAAAGCACGCCTACCATCCTCGAATTCTGCAAGTGGGTGAATGTTTTTATTAATAAATCTTGAAAAATCATTCAATTGTTTTTTATATGCATCCTTATATCTCTCAATAAAAAAATTTAGTAGAGGAGATTTGTTTGAAGTTGAACTTGATGAATATAATGATGTTTCATTCTCTCTAATGTTTTCAGATATAATCATTCCTTTAGATCCAAATATTTCAACACGTTGATCATATCCAAAACTACAATGCCTTGAGTTTGTGATTATGCATTGAACACCATTTTTAGATTGAATCATGCACGATGCTAACTCAAAGTCTTTAATTTTATCAAATCTTTTATCTGAGATGTTGCTGCCCGATGCAATTAATTTTGAGGGCTCATCTTTTCCAAGAAAGAAGCGAATTAAATCAAAATCATGTATCATCATATCTCTAAAAATTCCTCCTGACTCTTTTAGATATTTAATTGAAGGAGGCGCAGGATCTCTACTTGTAATTATAATTTTTTCTAATTTTCCAATTTTACCTTTCAATAATTGTTTTTTAAGGTTGTTGTGACCTGGATCATATCTTCTGTTGAAACCAAGTTGAATTTTTGGATTTAAATTTTGAATTTTCTTTTTACATTCATTTATTTTTTTAATGCTTAAATCTAATGGTTTTTCACAAAAGATTATTTTTTTATTTTTAACTCCATCTAGAATAAATTTGATATGAGTGTTTGTTGTTGATGCTATGAAGACAGCCTTAATTTTTTTGTCTTTAAATATTGTATTTGGATTATTAACACTTTCTGCTTTGAATATTTTTGAATATTTCTTTGATAAATTCTTATCAATGTCATAAACATATTTTAAATTAAAATCTTTATTACGCATTAAATTCTTACCATGCATAATGCCAATTCTTCCTAGACCAAATAAAGCTATATCAATCATTAAAAATTTGTATTAAAAGATATTTTAACTAAAAATAATAATTATGTCAGTAAAATTAGGAGTGGCACCAATAGCATGGAGTAACGATGACATGCCAGAACTAGGTGGTGATACATCATTAGAACAATGTTTAGATGAAGCAAGTAAAGCAGGGTACATTGGAATTGAGTCTGGCGGAAAATTTCCAAAAAAATCATCAGAATTACTTCCAAAATTAATGCAGTTTAATCTTCAACTTTGTTCAGGTTGGTATGGAGCAAATTTAAGGAAAAATACAGTAGAGGATGAAAAAAAATTAATTCAAGAACAATTAAAATTATTTAAGGACTGTAATTCCCCATGCATAGTATTAGCAGAAGTATCTGGATCAATCCAAGGAGATCCTAGTAGAAAATTATCAACAAGACCTCAAATGGAAAAAGATGAATGGAATAAATTTTGTAATAAAATTTCAGAATTGGGCAAATATCTTGAAGATCAAGGAATGCCACTAGCATATCATCATCACATGGGAACAGTTATTGAGACCCAAAAAGATACAGAAAGACTTTTAGATAATACTCATGATAGTGTTAAACTAACTCTAGACACTGGTCATATGCTCTTTGCAAAAGGAGACTCACAATCGATACTTGAGAATTATAACGAGAGAGTCTTTCATATTCATTGTAAAGACATAAGAAAAGATGTTCTTGAAAAATCTTTAAGAGAAAATTTGAGTTTTAGAGCAGCTTTTCTTGAAGGTGCATTTACTGTTCCTGGTGATGGTTGTATTAATTATGAACCATTATTTGAAGTTTTAAAAAAAAATAGTTATTCTGGATGGCTAGTAGTAGAAGCTGAACAAGATCCGGCAAAAGCTAATCCATTTGAATATGCAAAAATAGGTTATAAATATTTAACTGAGACTTTGAGTAAATCTAAAATTGAAGTTTTTATAAATTAATTATCTATACAGCGAGGTTAATTCGTTGTTACCTGCTGCAACACATGGGGATTTAAAACAAGTTCCTACAACCCATTCAGAACCAGGTTCAGATAAAAAATTTGAAGACATTACAAAGATCACTCCCATTTCTACTGATTGTCCTGCTTTTCCCTCTGCTTTAATTCTTGGGTCTGGATCAGTTTTTACTTTTGAGTCTGCTGAAAATGGATTTTCAATATTTAAATTATTATTTATATAATTTACAATTTTTGATGAAATCCATTCTTCATTGCAAGCATCACCCCAAATAGTTTTCTTATCCTCGTCGTTATTTCCACAATTATTTATTTCACCATTTATAAAATCTACAACTTTTTGATGGTTTTCTTTTACGAGATTTGCTTTTGCTTCAACCGCGGGTCTGGTGCTTGCTGTCCATATAAGCATTCCAATTACATACATGATTGATAATGTTACTAAGGTTTCCAAAAGACCAAAATTTTTAAAGTTTATTCGCATAATTAAAGTTTAATTATTTTAGATTTGTCTAATCTTTTTTCAAAAAAATCAATAATATTTTGTATTGTTTCTTTTCCCATTCTTATCATACATTCTTCTGTGAATGCTGCAGTGTGTGGACTTAAAAAAACCTTATCATTTTTAAGTAATGGATTTTCAGACTTAGGTGGTTCTGTTTCAAATACATCTAAACCTGCACCAAAAATTAAATTTTCTCTCAATGCTTTATCTAAATCGATTTCATTAATTATTCCACCTCTAGCTGCATTAATGATTATACAATTCTTTTTCATAGTTTTTAACAAATCAAAATTAATTAGATTTTTGGTTTCTTTATTTAATGGTACATGCAAAGAAATGACATCCATTTGCTTAACAGCTTCAGCAAGATTATCGACTTTGGTACCTCCAAATTTTTCAATCACGTCTTTAGATACAAATGGATCATAAACAAAAACATTCATTTCAAAACCTTTACATCTCTTAATAAGACATTGACCAATTCTTCCAAAACCCGCAATTAAAATGTTTTTATTCCATAACTCTATTGTTTTTGGTAATTTATTCCTATCCCCAAAATTTCCAAACTTCACAGCATCGTCATACATGTTTTTACCTTTGCTAATACTAAGTAACATAAATAATACATGCTCAGCTACAGCAATAGCATTTGCTTTGGCAGTAATAGTTAATGTCACATTTTTTTTTTTGGTAGCAGGTAGATCGATATTATCGTAGCCAACACCGTGCCTTGAAATCACCTTAAGTCTTTTTGCACTTTCAATAATCTCCCCAGGTAATTTTTCAGTTCTAATTGATATTGCATCACAGTCACTTACTTTTTGTTTAAATAAAATTGGATCAATTTTTTCGACCATCTCCTCCACATCAATTAGATCAAATTCAAAGTCTGGATTATTTTCTATTAATTTTATTCCTTCCTCATGGATTTTTTGTACTACAAGAATCTTTTTTTTATTTGACACTTCTTTTTAGTAGGTTTTTAAAGTTTCTTTTTTATCTATTTTTTTTATTTTTGAGATTTCAGTTTTTGCACCAGAAGTTAAAGCTTTTTGATCAGATCCGATAGTTACTAAATTAAAACCTAAATCTATCATTTGTTTTGCATACTCTGCAGATGCATTATGTATTCCTGCAGCTATTTTATTTTTTTTTGCATGATCTAGTATTTCTAAGATTTTTTTATATTGAGGCGATCCTTCTGGATTATCAAAACTTGGTTTTTCTCCAATTGCTAAACTAAGATCAGCAGGACCAATATATATTCCATCTACTCCTGGAGTGCTCATTATTTCATCTAGTTTATCTAA
Source organism: uncultured Pelagibacteraceae bacterium (assembly GCA_902592285.1). Classification (GTDB taxonomy): domain Bacteria; phylum Pseudomonadota; class Alphaproteobacteria; order Pelagibacterales; family Pelagibacteraceae; genus Pelagibacter. The sequence goes on from CACJED010000003.1 coordinate 47,935, forward strand.
AGCTTCTTTAGTCTCTATCATTGCAAATTTTAGAATTTCCTCGTTAGCTTTGTCTCCATAATCAGATCCACCATATATTAGACCTCTTACTGGTCCAAAACTTCTATAACCTTTAGGTGGATACATACATGCCTGCACAAATCTTTCAGCCTCTTCTTTATTACTGACCATTGGACAAATAATTCCATAACAACCAGCATCTAATATTTTCATAATTTGACCTGGCTCATTCCAATTTACTCTAGCTAATGGAGTTACATCTGTAGATGAAATAGTTTGCAACATTGGAAGAGCATTTGAATAATCAACTAAACCATGTTGCATATCTATAGTAAGAGAGTCCCAACCCTGATGAGCCATTACTTCAGCAGATACAGTGCTTGGTATTTGAAGCCAACCATTGATGACTGGCTTTCCTTCACTCATCATTTTTTTTATTTTATTTTCTCTCATTTAATTTTTAAGACCGAGATGAGTATACTTGATATTTAGATAATCTTTTATTGCCATTGATCCACCTTCACGACCATAACCAGTCTGTTTGATTCCTCCAAAAGGTGCTTCGGCAATAGCTACAGCAGCAGTATTGACTGCAACACACCCAGTTTCCATTAACTCAGAAGCTTTGTGTGCCTGTTCCATCGAGTTTGTGTAAATATAACTACATAAACCTAAATCATTATTATTAGCTCTCTCAATTACTTCATCAAAAGTTTTGAATGAAAGCATAGGAACTAACGGTCCAAAAGGTTCTTGTTTCATTATTGTAAAATCATCTTTTACATCATCAAAAACAGTAGGCTCATAAAAATAACCTTTATTAAAACCAGATGGTCTTTTTCCACCTAGTAAAACTTTTGCACCTTCTTTTTTTGTTGTTTCAACAAGTTCTTCAATTTCACTAAGTCTTTTTGCAGTTGTCATTGGACCAAGCTGAACACCTTCATCTAAGCCATTTCCAATTTTTAGATTTTTTGTTTTCTCAATAAATTTATTTATAAATTCTTCTTTTTTACTTTCTTGAATGTAAAATCGATTAGGAGATATACACACTTGACCGTTATTTCTAAATTTTGCTGTAATCGCCATGTCAGCTACCGTATCTATATTTGAGTCTTCAAAAACGATGAAAGGAGAGTGACCACTTAGCTCCATAGTAACTCTTTGAACCTTGTCAGCAGCTTTTTTTAAAATTAGTTTTCCAACTCTAGTAGAACCAGTAATAGAAACTTTTTTAACAATATCGGATTCTATAAGTTGTTCTGAAACAGATGCAGGATCACCAGAAAGTAAGTTAACAACTCCATCTGGTACCCCACTTTCTCTACAAATATCAACTAATTCCATTACTGTTCCAGGTGTAATTACATCTGGTTTACAAATTACTGAACAACCTGCAGCAAGAGCAGTTGATATTTTTCTTGATGCTAATATCAATGGAAAGTTCCATGGTACCAATGCAGCAACCACGCCAACTGGCTGATAATATACATGAACTCTAGTATCTGGAAATCGACTTTCTACAGTTTGTCCGTATATTCTTTTTGTTTCTTCTGCATTCCACTCAAATATATCAGCAGCTCCACCAGCTTCACCCACACCTTCTGCTAAAGGTTTTCCAACTTCTAAAGTTAACCATTTTGCAAGAACGTTTTGTTTTTCCCTTATCTTGTCTGCTATTTTTCTAATTATATAAGATCTTTGCCATGGAGCTGTATTCCTCCAAACTTTCAATCCTTTTTCTGCAGATTTAAGAGCCTTTTCAACATCTGATCTTCCAGCTTTAGAGGCATTACCAATGATTTCTTCAGTTGCAGGGTTTATTACTTCGTAAGTTTCATTTTTCTCTGATTTTTGCCACTTCCCATCAATGAATTGCCCAAAATTTTCGTACATAAAAAATATTTATAAGTTTTTTAGTGAAATTAATTTATAATTTTGTTTTATATACTCAATTATGAAAAAATTAAAGCTTACATGTGCCCATGCAATAGTTAAGCATTTAATTGCTCAAAAAATATTAATTGATGGTAAAAAACAACCACTTTTTCCTGGAGTGTTTGGTATCTTTGGTCATGGAAACGTTGCTTGTTTAGGTCAAGCTTTAGAAGAAAATAAAGATAAACTTCCAACATATAGAGGCCATCACGAGCAGAACATGGCTTTAACTGGTATAGCATATTCAAGAGCTAAAAGAAGAAAACAAATTTTTGTTGCAACAAGTTCAGTTGGCCCTGGATCTACAAATTTACTTACAGCAGCAGCTGTAGCTATGAGTAATAGAATACCTATATTATTTTTACCTGGAGATACATATGCAAACAGAATGCCAGATCCAGTCCTTCAACAAGTTGAACATTTTAATAATCCGGGAATAACTGCAAATGATGCTTTTAAATCTGTTACAAGATATTTTGATAGAATAACAAGGCCAGAACAAGTTTTACAATCATTACCACAAGCTATTCAATTAATGATAGATCCTGCTGATGCTGGACCAGCTTGCTTATCATTATCTCAAGATATTCAAGGTGAAACGTTCGACTATCCAGAGGAGTTTTTTAAAGAGAAGATACACAACATAAGAAGACCAAAACCTGATGATTTTGAAATTAAGAAAGCTGCAGAGAAAATTAAAAGTTGTAAAAATCCAATAATAATTTCTGGCGGGGGTGTTTTTTATTCAGATGCTATGGAAGAATTAGGAAACTTTGCAATTAAACACAATATACCTGTTACTCAAACAGTTATGGGTTATTCTACAATGAAAAGAGATCATTCACATTTTTTAGGACCTATTGGTGGCTTAGGTGGAAGAGCTGCGAATAATTTTGCAAAAAAAACAGATCTTGCAATTGCAGTAGGAACTAAACTAGCAGATTTTACGACTGGTTCTTGGGCTAATTTTGAAAATCCAGACTTTGGACTGGTTTCATTAAATATTACAAGACACGATGCAAACAAACATTTAGCCCAAGCTGTAGTTGGAGATGCTAAAGTTTCCTTAATTGAACTGTCAAATGCCTTAGGAAATTGGAGAGCTAATGATGATTGGTATAAAAAATCTCGAGATGAACTAAAATCTTGGAACGAATATGTTGATAAGGAAAGTGGACCAACAAATCAGAAGTTACCTAGTTATGCCCATGCAGTTGGTGCGATTTATAGAAATTCAAGCCCTTCAGACATTGCAGTAACAGCAGCTGGAGGTTTGGTAGGAGAAGTAGTTCAAGTTTGGAGACCAAGAGAATTAAATACTCATGAAACAGAATGGGGATTTAGTTGTATGGGTTATGAAATTTCTGGAGCTCTTGGAATTAAAATGGCTAATCCGAATAAAGATGTAATCGCTTTTGTCGGAGATGGTTCATATTTATTATATAATTCTGATATTTATTCGTCTGTTATAACAAATAATAAATTAATAATTATAGTTTGTGATAATGGTGGTCACGCTGTAATTAATAGACTTCAACTATTTAAAGGTGGAAAAGAATATAATTGTTTACTAGAAAGTTCTAATACACCAAATCTAGTCGGTGTTGATTTTGCTAAACATGCAGAGAGCATGGGAGCTAAATCTGAGCAAGTAAACTCTATTTCCGAATTAGAGGAAGCATTTAAAAGAGCAAAAAAATCTGATGTGACCTATGTTATTTCAATTAAAACTCATTCATATCAATGGCTAGAGGGATCAGCTTACTGGGAAAGTCCAACATTAGAAATTCCAAACACCAAAGAAAATGAAGAGGCTTTAAAATTACATAAAGAGGGAAAAGCCAAACAAAGACAAGGTGTATAAATCAACTAAATGAATAAAGTTTTTAAAGTTGGATTGATAGGTTGTGGTCATATTGCCGAAACATATTTTAGAGCTCATAAATATTTTAATAACTTTAAGATTGTCAAATGTGCTGATATAAAAAATGAAGCAGCAATTAAGTGTGCAAAAATTTATAAAATCCAATCAGTTTCTGTAGATCAATTATTAAAAGATAAAAAAGTAGAGATCATTTTAAATTTAACACCACCAAAAGTTCATTATCAAATTGCAAAAAAATCTTTATTAAATGGAAAACATGTTTACTCAGAAAAACCTTTGGCTATTAATCTCAAAGATGGAAAAGAATTAATAAAAATTTCAAAAAGAAAGAAATTATATTTAGGAAATGCTCCAGATACATTTTTAGGAGGAGGCAATCAAAAATCTAAAGAGTTATTAGAAAAAAAGAATATTGGAAAGGTAAATTTAGGTAATGCAATTTTTGCTTTTCCAGGTGTTCAATCTTATCACCCCAATCCAGAACCATGGTTTGCTAAAAAAGAAGGAGGACCAGTGATAGATATGGGTCCATATTATCTTACTGCTTTAGTAAATTTACTAGGACCTGCTAAAGAAGTTAAAGCCGCAAGTTTAATGAAAGGATCTAGTTTTAGAACAATTGGTATCGGACCAAAAAAAGGAAAAAAAATTAAAGTAGAATGTCCAACAACATATTTTACAACAATAATTTTTAAAAATGGAAGTATTATAAGATTAACTCTCTCTTTTGATGTCATTGCGCATCAAAGAAATCATATAGAACTTTATGGAACTAAAGGATCAATGATTGTTCCCGATCCCAATATGTTTGGAGGATCAGTTTTTATATGTAAAAAATTAGGCAATCCATGGAAAGAATTCAAAACAAACAATATGAAATTAGGAAGAATAAATATTAGAACTCAAAGTTCAAGAGCAAATGAGTCTCCAACTAATGCAAATTATAGAGGGGTAGGACTAGCAGAAATGGCTTATTGTATTGATAAAAAAAAAATTCACAGATGTAACGGAGAGGTATCGCTACATGTTCTAGATTTAATTCAATCAACTATGAAGTCTGCAAAAACCAATAAACCAGTAAAATTAACTACCATATGCAAAATACCAAAATTATTTACCAACAAAGAAATTCAAAAGATAATGAGATGATTTATGCAAATTGGAATTGATCTCGGAGCGAGTAAAATAGAGTATGTTTTATTAGACGACAGCGGCAATGAACATCATAGACAAAGAATAGAGGTTCCCAAAGATTACAAAAATACTATAGCTATCATAAAAAAAATAGTAATTGAATTAGAAAAAAAAGCTGGAAAAGAATTACCTGTAGGAGTTTGTCATCCTGGAATTCATTCTATTCAAACTGGGCTAATTAAAAATGCTCCTAATTCTTTTTGGATTAATGGAAAACCATTGCAAAGAGATTTAAGAGCCGAAATAGGTAAGGAAATTTATTGTGAAAATGATGCTAACTGTTTTGCTTTATCAGAGGCAATAGATGGATCAGGGAAACATTACAAAATAGTTTTTGGAGTAATTTTAGGCTCTGGTGTTGGTGGTGGACTAGTTATCGATAAAAGGATTGTAAATGGACCAAACGGAATAACTGGGGAGTGGGGGCACAATCAAATACCAAGCGTTTGTATTGATGGAATTCAAATAAAAAAAACAAATTTAAGAGCTGGAGAAATTGAGAATTATGTTGCTGGCTTAGGAATTTCAAGATCATTTAAAAATAAATTTAAAAAAGATTTTCCTGCTAATAAAATATTTGAGATGCACAGAAAACTTGATTTGGATGCAGAAAAACTTATTGATCAATATAAATATCAATTAGCAATGTCACTTGCAACAGTTGTAAATATCATAGATCCAGATGTATTTATTTTTGGAGGTGGGGTATCAAATGAAATTGATTTTCTAGATGAGATTAAACAAAAAATGAAAAAATTTGTTGCTGGAGGTGAGTTTGAAGGAACATTTTTAAAACCTAAATTTGGAGATGCAAGTGGTGTTAGAGGCGCTGCGAGATTAGCAAGAACCACAAATTATTGAATCAATTAATAATCTCAAAATCTGATTTATATTTTTCGTTAATTGAAATCCCTAATCCTGGAATATCATCATTTAGATCTATGAACCCATTTTTTGGCTCTGGTTCTCCCTTAAATAAATAATAGAATAATTCATTACCTATTTCTACTTGGTGGACAGGGAAAAATTCTGAAAATGGACAATTATTACTTGCCATAGTTAAATGATAATTATGCATTTGACCAGCATGTGGAATTACTGGCACACCATATTTTTCAGCTAAAGAATTTATTTTATGACCAGCTGTTATTCCACCAACACGATTGGCGTCATATTGAATATAACTTAATGCTTTTTGCTCCAATAGGTTTTTAAAACCTAGATAAGTAAACTCATGTTCACCTCCAGCTATTGGGATATCCCCTAAAGCATTTAATTCTGTATACCCTGAAATATCATCAGGTATTACAGGTTCTTCAAGCCATTTAGGTTTAAACTTAATTAAATCTGGAATTATTTTTTTGGAATATTCTAAATCCCATCCCATATATGCCTCAAGCATAAGATCAGTATCATATCCGACTACTTCTCTAACGGCATTTACTAACTCAACATTTTTTTTGATACCCTCCGTTCCATCTTTTGGCCCCCAACCAAATCTCATCTTAAACATTTTGAAACCTTCTTTTAAATATTTTTCTGCTTCTAACTGAAGATCTTTAATAGGTTGGCTATATAACTTTGAAGCATAAACAGGGATCTTTTCTTTTGTTCTTCCTCCTAAGAGTTCAAAAACAGGTTTTTTCTTTAATTTACCCATTAAGTCCCAAATACCTAAATCAATAGCTGAAATCCCAATCATTCCAATTCCTTTTCTACCCCAAGCCATCGTGCTTCTATACATTTTGTCCCACAAATAATCGTAATCAAATGGATCTTCACCAATTACTAAATTTTTTAAATAACAATCAATTGCCTTTTTTGTTACTTCTGGCGCTAGAGCTGCATTTCCTAAACCAATCGTTCCATCATCAGCAATAACCTCACATATCATCCATTGATGAAATCGAAATGATTTCATTTTATCACCCGTTTCCCTAAGAACGTCAGTAGGATTTGTACAAAAATTTTGAGCTGGTGGAACTATTTCACCTGTCCATTTATAAATAGTAGTTTTAATATCTTTTATTTTTGTCATTATTTAAATTTATTTTCCGCCATAGTTAAAGCAATCTTAAATGATTGCAAAGTAGGCTCTAAGTTAGCCTTATTTTTTCCAGCGATATCAAAAGCTGTGCCATGTGCTGGAGTAGTAATCGGAATTGGCAGACCACCTTGAACTGTTACACCTCTATCAAATCCAAAAGCCTTTAGACCAGATTGTAAAGCATCATGATACATGCCAACAATACAATCATGATTTTTATTTTTAAAAGCTGTGATAAATGAAGTATCACAAGGCAAAGGACCGTCAGCATCAATTCCTTGTTTCTTTGCATCTTCAATAGCTGGAATTATCTCATTATTTTCCTCCACACCAAATTCAGCATGTGGATTTAACGCTTGAACTGCAACTCTAGGTTTTTTTATTCCATTTAGTTTCATAGCTTCATTAATAAGCTTTATAGGCTTTATAATATTATCTTTTTTAATGTGTTTTGGAACTTCACTTATAGGAATGTGAGAAGTGACTCTTGCTGTCCAAAAATTATCCACAACATTAAATTCGCAAAAAAAATCTTTTACATTTAATTTTTCAGCCATTAGATGTAGTTCATCAGAATGTTTATTGCCTCCCATCATCATGCTGGTTTTATTAAATGGACCAAAGTTAATTGCCTGAATTTTATTTTGTTTTGCTAAATCCAAAGCAAGATTGAGAGACTCAATAACAGCTTTGCCAGCTTCTTTAGAACATTTCGAAAGAGTATAAGTATGATTTTTTCCATTAGATATATCTAAAAAAAATTTATTACTCTCATTAAAATTAATTTCATCAAAGTTATTTACAACTTTTAAGTTATTACTTTTACCTGAAATTTTATCACCACTTTCTAATATATTTTTTTCACCTATAACCACTATATTGACGTCATTTGTTATTTTTTCTGATAATAGTTTTGATATTAACTCAGGCCCAATACCTGATGGGTCACCTAATAAGACACCAATATTAATTCTATTTTCTGGCATTTTTTTCTTTACGGTTTGTATCAGATAATGTTTAAATAATTAATTATAAATTAACCAAAGAGGGAAATAATGAAAAAAAGCTTTAAATTATTTTTAGCTGCTGCTTTTTTAGTAACAGAATTTTTCGTTGTGGCTCTTCCATTGATGATTACCTCTGCTAAAGCAGATGGTCACCCAATACAAGCGATTACACATGCTGGTTTTGGTGGTGGAACAGACGTAACTACTAGAATGATGTTATTAAGAGCAAGAAGAGTTCTTAAGCAAGACATGCAATTAGTAAACAAAAAAGGTGGTGGTGGAGCTGCATCTATGGATTATATGATGACTTTACCAGCAGATGGAAATCATACTTTGACTTGGACTACAGGACATGCTGTATCAATGGCTTTAGGAAAAACTAAAGTTAAATTAAGTGATATGCAGCCTTTAGCTAGAGGAACAGATGATCCCCAGTTGTTTGTGGTAAATTGTAAATCTGACATTAAAGATGCTAAAAAGTTTATTAGCGCACAAAAATCAAAATCATTGAAATATGGAACAACACATACAGGTGGTATTGATGATGTAAGTGCTATTGCTTTCACAAAAAAAGGTGGATTAAAAGATCCAACAATTGTTGCCTATAAAGGAGTTGCTCCAATTAAAACAAACTTAATTAAAGGTGATATTGATGTAGGAGTATTAAACTTAGGAGAAGCATTAACTGAAATTAATGAAGGTAAACTTTGTGTATCAGTCGTACTAGCTAATAGTAGAATGGCTAAGATTGGTGACTCTCCAACAGCAAAAGAATTAGGTATACCTGTCTCTTTATCTACTGTGAGAGGATTTGTAACAAAAAAAGGAGCTCCAGCTGATAGAGTAAAACAATTAGAAGCTGGAATGATGAAAGCTATGAGTCACAACTATTATAAAAATTTCTTAACTGAAATTGGACTTGATGAAACAAGTGTGGTTGGTGCAGATGAGTGGGGTAAGCAAATGGAAGAAATGCTTGCTGAAATGACAGCTC
>CACJED010000004.1 GCA_902592285.1 uncultured Pelagibacteraceae bacterium
ACCATCAAAATTACCAATTAAAATAATTGATCCTTTGTGTTTTTTTTTAATATTAAAATTTGAATAATGTTCTACCATTTTAAATCCGTCTGAATAAAATTAACGACCGTCTCATATTCTTTTGAAACTTGTTGAATACCTTTTTTTTTAATTTCATCTTTATGAATTCCATTTGAAATCAATAACGAGTCATAATTTAAAAGATTAGCACCTTTAATATCTGTATTTAGATTATCTCCAATTGCTAATATTCTTTTATTATAATTATTTATTGATTGATTATAAACTTCTGGGTGTGGTTTTCCAAAATAAACTACTTTTCCACCCATTTTTTCAAATACCATAGCAACAGAACCTGCACATAATTCTCTTTTATTCCCACGATCTACAATCAAATCTGGATTAGTACAAATCATCTTTTTATTAATATGATTCTCAAATAATTTTTTGTAATAAATTAAGTCTTGATCATAATTATCAAATAATCCTGTGCATAGTAAATATTCACTTTCATTAATATCTTTAGACTTATTATTCTCAAACGAATTAAATAAATCAAAATCTCTTGGAGGACCAATATGATAAAATGTTTTTGATAAAAAATTTTTTTTTAAATGATTTAATGCTGCTTCACCAGATGTAAATACTTGATCTCTTAATTCTTGAGTCATGCCCATTTTTTGCAAAAATTTTTTAACTGTTATATTTGGTCTTGGGGCATTGGTTAAAAGCACAAAATCTTTATTTTTTTTTAACAATTCTTGCAGTACAATTACTGCTTTTTCATGTAATTTGATCCCATTATGAATTACACCCCAGAGATCTATGTAAAAAAGATCGTAATTATCTGAAATGGATTGAAGGCCATTTAAATCTAAATTTTTGGTCATATTTTAAGGTATAAACCATAAAATCCCGATTTTACTAACAATATTAATGTTCTTAGGAAGTTCACATCTTGAAATAGACGTCGAAATATCTATATGAGGCTCATATTTATAAAGATTTATAAAGGAGAATTTATGAAGTTTAAACCGTTACACGATAGAGTTTTAATAGAAGTTTTAGATGGCAGTGAAAAAACTGCCGGTGGAATAATTATACCTGACACAGCGCAAGAAAAACCGCAAGAAGGCAAAGTTGTTGCAGTTGGTGGAGGAGCAAAAACTGAAGATGGAAAAATTATTCCTATGGATGTTAAAATTGGTGACAAAGTTTTATTTGGCAAATGGTCTGGAACTGAAGTCAAAATCGATGGTAAGGAATATAGTATAATGAAAGAATCTGACATTATGGGTATTTCAAGTAAATAATTTAATTTAAAGGAGAAAATAAAATGGCAAAAATTGTAAAGTTTGATGCAGAAGCAAGATCAGCAATGATAAGAGGTGTAAATATTTTAGCTGACACTGTTAAAGTTACATTGGGTCCTAAAGGAAGAAATGTTGTTATGGACAAATCTTATGGAGCTCCAAGGATCACTAAAGATGGTGTTTCTGTAGCTAAAGAAATTGATCTTGAAGATAAATTTGAAAACATGGGTGCTCAAATGGTTAAAGAAGTTGCTAGCAAAACTAATGATGAAGCTGGTGATGGAACAACTACTGCAACTATTTTAGCTCAGGCTATTGTTAAAGAAGGCGTGAAATATGTAACTGCTGGAATGAATCCAATGGATGTAAAACGAGGGATTGATGCTGCAGTTGATGTTGTAAAGCAGAATCTAGTTTCATCGGCTAAAAAAGTAAAAGACAGCGATGAAATCGCTCAAGTAGGAACAATTTCTGCTAATGGTGACAAAGAAATCGGAAGTATGATTTCTAAAGCAATGCAAAAAGTTGGTAATGAGGGTGTTATTACTGTTGAAGAAAATAAAGGAATTGAAACTGAGCTTGATGTTGTTGAAGGCATGCAATTTGATAGAGGGTATTTATCTCCGTACTTTATTACAAATAGTGACAAAATGACTACAGAGTTAGATAATCCTTTTATTCTTTTACATGAAAAAAAATTGACAAATTTACAACCTATGGTTCCTCTTTTGGAGGCAGTGGTTCAAGCTGGTAGACCATTAATGATTATTTCTGAAGATGTTGAGGGTGAAGCTTTAGCAACACTTGTTGTAAACAAATTAAGAGGTGGTTTAAAAGTTGTAGCTGTTAAGGCTCCTGGATTTGGAGATAGAAGAAAGGCTATGCTTGAAGATATCGCAATTCTTACTGGAGGTCAGGTTATTTCTGAGGATTTAGGAATTAAACTAGAAAATGTTAAACTTGATGACTTAGGATCTTGTAAAAAAATCAAAGTTGATAAAGATAATAGCACTATTGTAAATGGTGGTGGAAAAAAATCTGATATCGAGGGAAGATGTTCATCAATAAAACAACAAATTGACGAAACAACTTCAGACTACGATAAAGAAAAACTTCAAGAAAGATTAGCAAAACTGGCCGGTGGTGTTGCTGTAATAAAAGTTGGTGGTGCTACAGAAGTTGAAGTTAAAGAAAGAAAAGACAGAGTTGAAGATGCCCTTAACGCTACAAGAGCTGCTGTTGAAGAGGGTATAGTAACAGGTGGAGGATGTGCGTTGTTATATGCTGCTCAAGAACTAGATAAGGTAAAAGCTAAAGGAGAAGATCAAAAAGCTGGTGTAGATTTAGTTAGACGAGCATTAGAATCTCCAATTAGACAAATTACTAAAAATGCTGGGGTGGATGGTTCAGTTGTAGTTGGTAAACTATTGGAACAGAATAAAAAAACCCACGGTTACGATGCACAAAATGAGGAATATTGTGACATGTTTGCTAAAGGAATTATCGATCCTGTAAAAGTTGTTAGAACGGCTCTTCAAGATGCTGCTTCTATTTCTGGATTATTAGTAACTACCGAAGCTATGATTGCAGATAAACCTGAAGAAAAAGATACAGCTCCAGCTGGAATGCCAGGAGGCATGGGTGGCATGGGTGGCATGGGTGGAATGGGTGGAATGGGAATGTAATAACCTTTTCTCTCAAACAAAAATTCAAAAAGGCGAGTTATACTCGCCTTTTTTTTTATAATTTAGACTCTATTTGATTTATTTTTTTGATAATTAAATCATTAATCATTTGAGCACTTTTAGGAGATGGATGATTAGTATCAGAATAAAAAACACTTTTTTCATCATGAGTTACACATCTATTTTTAACAATTGTGTCACAAAATAATTCATGAGGATAAACTCTATAAATATTTTTTCCTGTAACTGAGTCTAGCATTTCAAAACTCGATTTATTTCTTTCTTTATAAACTTTATAAGAGGTTGTCACTGTTGTTAAATTTGATTTCGCAAATAATTTATTTTTTCGACTAATCCATATTTTATTTGGCACATCCCAGCCTACCTCAGGTATTGGATAAATCAAAATTATTTCATTTTTATTAGATAGTTGCGAGACTTCATTCTTAAAAGATTCTTGCAAACTCGAATATTTGCCAAGTGAAATATACTTAAACCAAAAATCTTTACCCTCAATACCCCCTTCTTGATTATCAAAATAAATATTTGTTAAAGATAAAGGTATTCTACCGCCAAAAATAACAATTGAATTTCCATCATTCATAATTTTTTCTTTTAATTTTTGAAAATATTCGTCAGTGCAATCGTAAGTTTTTTTAGTTAATATATGAATTTGATCAAATCCAGGATAAAAGAAACAATTATCAATTTCATGAGTAATAAATTGGTAACCTTTTTTAATTATTTTATCTTTTAAATCATACATTAATGTAACTATGTGACTATCACCAATTATATAAACTTTCTTATTAGATGATGTATTAAATTTACATCCTCCAACTTTATTTATACAACTTTCATTTTCAAAATTTTTTAATACAGGTGGTTCTTTGATAATATTTCTTAATAATTTTGGAACTCTATTTTCATATCCTTTATTTGATATTATATTTGAGTTTAAAATTACTAAAGATAGTATTGAAAATATTATAAGAATTAAAATAACTCTAAATTTATTATTTTTATTTCTAAATGGTTTTTCAATATAATAATAAGAAATAAATGAAAAAATTAATACCGATATTCCAATTAATAATTTTTTTAAAAAATACCCTTGAGAAAATCCAGTAATTCTATCAAAAGCAAAAATTGGGTAGTGCCATAAATATAAAGAATAAGAAATCAATCCAATTCCAACAAATAATCTTGTTGAAAGTAATCTGGTCACAAATTCATTTTCATTTGAATTAGAAAACCATATAATTAAACATACTCCTAAAATTGCAGGAACTGTATGTAAAGCTGGGTGAGGAAAATATAATTTAAAAAAAAAAATAGTAATAATGATTAATAATAAACCTACAGTCGGTAATGTTAAATTCAGTATTCTATGATTACTTCTATACCCTCTCTTTATCTCAAAATATGCTAAAATGGAACCTGCTAATAATTCCCACACTCTTGTATGAATAAAATAAAAAGAAATTGACGGAAAATTTTTACTATACCAATCTGATAGTCCTAAACTAAGTAAAAATACTAAAATAAGAATAAAAATGAGATATCTTTTTAAAAATTTAAAAAAAATTAACAAAACTAAGGGAAATAAAATATAAAACTGCTCTTCAACTGATAATGACCAGGTGTGAAGAAATGGTTTTAATAGTCCACTTACTGCACCATATTCTTGTCCAGAAGAATAAAAATAATAGTTTGAACCAAAGCCTAAAGAATAAAGAATAGACTTTGAAAAATCTAAAAAATTTGATGGCAGTAAATACATCCATGCAAATGGTAATGACACTATCATTACCGCTAATAATGCCGGAAGTATTCTCCTTACACGTCTTTCGTAAAAATATCTAAATGAAAAAGTCCCTGTAATTAGAAGCTCTTTTAATATGATAGAAGTAATCAAGTATCCTGAGATTACAAAAAAAATATCAACACCTATAAAACCACCTTTAAAAGGTTCAATGTTAAATATAGTGACTTGAGTGTGATAAAAAATTACAGCACAAACTGCGATTGCTCTTAATCCATCTATTTCTGGACGGTAATTAAGTTTCATATACAAGGTACATATCAAAATTACGTCTAAATGAAAAACAAAGAGCTGATAAATTTAAAAAAATTGAGCTTATTAATCTCTTTAAACTTAGTAATTTAAAGGTTTTTTTTAAGTTTTCAAAGTTTTTGATTAATGTATAAGGGCGTCAATTTATGACTGAAGAAATAAGAAATATTACAATCATCGCACACGTCGACCACGGAAAAACAACATTAATAGATAATTTAATGAAACAAAGTGGTTCATTTAGAGACAACGAAATTATAGATGAAAGATTAATGGACACTGGCGAACTGGAAAAAGAGAGGGGAATAACTATTCTAGCAAAACCTGCTTCTATAAATTGGAAAAATTCTAGAATCAATATTATCGATACTCCTGGTCATAGGGATTTTGCAGCAGAAGTTGAGAGAGTTTTAAGCATGGCTGATGGTGCTCTTCTACTAATTGACTCTGCGGAGGGAGTGATGCCACAAACAAAATTTGTATTAGCTAAAGCATTGAAACAAGGTTTAAAACCAATAGTTGTCATTAATAAATTAGATAAATCTGATCAAAGAGCAAATGAAGTTCTTGATGAAACTTTTGATTTATTTGTTAGCTTAGATGCAAATGAGGAACAATTAGATTTTCCTGTTTTATATGCAAGTGGTAGATCAGGGTGGGCTGACAAAGAAGTTGATGGACTAAGAGAAAATTTAAATCCGCTTTTGGATCAAATAATAGAACATGTTAAGCCAGCAGATCTTGATAAATCTAAACCCTTTGCAATGTTATCAACGTTATTATATTCTGACAGCTTTCTTGGTAGAAGTTTGGTTGGAAGAATAAATCAAGGAACAGCAAGAGCAAATCAAACCATCAAGGCAATCGACCTAAAGGGTAATAAGGTTGATGAAGGAAGATTGACTAAAATATTTAGGTATGAGGGAACTAAAAAAGTACCAATAGAAGTAGGAGAAGCAGGTGATATTGTGGTTATTGCTGGATTAGAAAAAGCAAACGTTGCTGATACAATATGTGATCAAGAAGTTAAAGAGCCTATTCCAGCAACACCTATTGATCCACCAACAATGTCTATAACAATTACTGTAAATACATCTCCTCTTGCAGGTACAGAGGGTAAAAAACTTACAAGTACTCAGATAAGAGATAGATTGGTTCAAGAAGCACAAAATAATGTTGGTATTACTTTTTCAGAAAATAGTGACAACGACTCTTTTGTTGTTAGCGGAAGAGGAGAGTTAATGTTAGAGATTTTGTTGACTCAAATGAGAAGGGAAGGTTTTGAAATGACTGTAAGTCCTCCTAAAGTATTATTTAAAAAAGATGATAATGGAGCTAAATTAGAACCAATAGAAGAGGTAACAATAGATATAGACGAAGAATATTCATCAAAAATAATTGATTCAATGAATAGAAGGAAAGGGAAATTAATTGAACTCAAGGATACTGGTAAAAATAAAAAAAGACTTATTTTCCACGCTCCTACAAGAGGTTTAATGGGTTACACAAGTAGATTTTTAACTCTTACAAAAGGTAATGGGGTAATAAATAGAATTTTTCATAGTTATAATTTTTATGAGGGAGAAATGGAGGGTAGAAGAAATGGTGCATTAATTTCTATGGAGCAAGGTAAAGCTGTAGCTTTTGCTATCTTTAATCTTCAAGCTAGAGGAGAAATGTTTGTAACTCATAACGATCCTGTTTACACAGGAATGATTGTTGGTTTATCCCCAAAACCAGGGGATATGATTATAAATGTTATGAAAGGTAAAAAATTAACTAATATGAGAACCCAAGGTACAGATGAAAATGTTGTGCTAACTCCTGTTAGAAAAATGTCAATTGCAGAGCAATTAAGTATGCTAAATACTGATGAAGCATTGGAAATCACTCCAGCCTCTTGCAGGTTGAGAAAAGCAATACTTGATCCACACGAGAGAAAAAGAAGTGAAAAATCAGGCGCTGCAGCCTAATTGAAAATTTTATCAACTAAGTACAGGCTCAAGGCAATACAAGGACCAATTCCAAAAGCAAATAATAAAGTTCCCGCTCCCACAGTTCCACCTAAGTACCATCCAATACTTACAACAGAGATTTCTAAAAAAGCTCTTACTGCAGCAACTGGGAAATTTGTTTTTTTTTGGAGACCAATCATCAAACCATCTCTTGGTCCTGCTCCAAGATTAGATACTAAATAAATACCTCCACCAATCCCAACTGTTATCACTGAAATTATAGCTAAAAGTAATTGATATAAGTTGTTAGATGGGGTTGGAACAAATCTTATACAAAGATCAATCATCAATGCAACAATGATCGCATTAAGTATTGTCCCCATCCCTGGTTTTTGACCAAGCGGTATCCACAAAATTAAAACCGCAACACTAATTAGAAATGTTATTGTTCCTATACTCAAGTTAACATTCAATGAAATACCTTGAGCTAAAACACTCCATGGAGAAGCACCAGTAAAAGATACAATTAATAAACCTTCTCCTAGACCAAATATTATTAAACCAAAACATAAAAAAAAGAATGTAGAGAATTTTGGTTTAAAATTATAAGGCTTATCGGAACTCCAATTGACCCTTGGTATTTTCTTAATTTTTAAAAACATTTTAATAAGTTATTTCTATTGTTAATAAATTCTATTAAACTAGTTGTTAAATGAGAAAAATTATAGTTATTTTATTTCTTTTGATTTATCCAACAAATTCAATCGCTCATATTGGACATTACATTAAATATGAGAAAATTGAGATGGAGATTTTTCGAAATGGTGAGCTCATTGGCTATAATCATTATTTTTTCAATAGAAATGGATTAGAAACCATTGTTACTAATCAAATTAAATTTGTAGTTAAACTTTTGGGAGCAACAGTTTTCCAAGTTGAGGGTTATAGTGAGGAAAAATATTTCAAAGATCAATTAGTTTCTTATAATTCTAAAACTATACAAAACGATAAAAAAAAGTTTGTTAATTTAACATTTAATCAAAAAAGAAAAAAATTCGATATCAAAGGCTCTTCATATAGTGGAGAAGCCTCAGCTGATAACGTGATTGGAAATTGGTGGAACCACAAAATTTTACAAGCGAGTTCTCAAATAAGTCCTATCTCAGGGAGTATAAAGGATCAAGTGGTAACTTTTTTAGGTAAAGAAAAAATAGATCTTTATGGAAATATTTATGAAGTAGATCATTTTACACTGAAGTCTAAAGACATGAGTATACCGAAAGATAAAAGATTAGATTTTGATATTTGGTATGATCCTAAAAATTTAATGATATTAAAAGTGTCCTATTCAAGAATGGGTAACTGGGAATATAAATTAAAAAATTTTAATTAATTTTTCTTGAGATTTTTTTAAATAGATCATGTGCACTTATCCATCCTGATTCTAATCTGGGTCCTACAAACCAATCGGCACAAACACCCAATCTTTTCCTAGGATCCCAAAAACTCTTAATTTTAAATGGTCTCGAATTTGAAGAATATCTCCAACCGTGATTAAGTGAATAATAAATCTTTGTTTTTTTGATATTTGAAAGTTTAAAAAATTTATCGATCATAATTTGTGAATTTTCTTTTTTGTTATTCTTGTTTTTATTAATCTTTTTATTTGCCCATTTAAATGTACTTTGAAGAGTCCATAAATCATATTTTGATTTAAATCTTTTTTTTGAGTTTTCATTTCCTGCCCAGCCAAGAATTGAGTCTTCAAAAAGATAGCTACTATTTGAATTCTTGTTTTTTTTTATTGCAATCATAGTAGTAATATTTGCATCCATTTTTATTGATTTTCTTAAAAAAGAGTTATTAATAAATTTCTTAGAAAGTTTTTTTAGTTGTGGAAAAGGACAAGTCAAAATTAAGTTTTTAAAAGATCTTAATTTTCCATCATCAAATAACAAATACCAGAGTTTATTTTCATAATAGATTTTTTTTAATTCACTATGATAGTTGCAATTAATTTTCTTCAGCAAATATTTGCTAATATCATTATTTCCATTTTTACCAATTACTTTTAAATGTTTTTTATCCTCTTTTTTTTTTGAATTAAGAAAAACATGTTTGCCTCTCCATACTTTTAAGATTCTTTTTTTTATTAAATCTTTAGTAAATTTTTTAAATTCCTTAGTTTTTGGTGAAATATACTGAGTACCATGATCAAAACCTATTTTGCCTTTTATTCTTTTAAAAGATGCACGACCCCCAGGACCTCTTGCTTTATCGAACAAAATTACTGAATATTTTTTATTAAGAAGATTTGCAATTGTGGATCCAGATATTCCAGAACCAATTATACAATATTCACTCATTTACCAGCAACAACCATTCCCTCTATTAACATGGTTGGTGAGTTAGTTGCATATTTGAACTCCAAATCATTTGCTAAAGTAATATTTTGAAACATGTCTTTAAAATTACCTGCTATAGTAATTTCATTTATTGGATATTTAAACTCACCATTTTCAATTAAAAACCCGGTTGCTCCAACTGAATAATCTCCAGTCACAATATTACTTCCATGTCCTATGGTTTCTGTAATATAAAGACTTTTTGAATTTGAATTCAGTAAATCTTTAAAACTAATATTTCCATTTTCAAAATAAAGATTACTTGTTCCTCCACATCTTCCATTAGATTTAAGATTTAATTTTTTTCCATTGTAAGTATCAATCAGATAATGTTTCAAAATTCCTTGATCCACTAATTTAAGTATGTCGGTTTTTACCCCTTCACTATCAAAATTTCTTGAGCCTAATCCTTTGAGCATATCAGGTTTATCAAATACATTAATTTTATCTGAGAATATTTTTTGATTAACTTTATCTTTTAAAAAAGAAGTTCCTCTTGATATTGCTGATGAGGAAATAGCGCTTGCAAAAGTACTTAATACTCCCTTAGCTATTCTTTTATCAAAAATTATAGAAATTTTCTCACTCCCAATTTTTTTTGGACTTAATTTTCTAATAGTTTGATTAGCAGCTAGATTTCCTAATTCCTCTGCATCATCTAAGTCTTTTAGAAAACATTTGCTAGAATAATCGTAATCTCTTTCCATGCTTTTTTCATCTTTTGCAACTGTTACACTTGATGCTGTAAATGAAGATGTTTTGTAACCATCACAAAAACCTTCGCTATTAGCTAAAACAAAATTAGACTTATTTTCAGTAAAACTTGATTCAGTATTGACAATTTTTTTATCACTTGAAGCAGCAGCCTCTAATTTTTTTAAATAATCTATTTTTTGATCATTCGCTATATGACTGTCATCATAGAGATCTAAATCTTTAACATCTTTTGCTAATAAATCTCTATCTGGTAATGAATTAAATTCATCCTCAGGAGTATTTTTTGTAGTTTCAATACATTTTTCGATCAAAATATTCAAATTATCTTTTAGCAAATTAGATGAAGATATTGATGATTTTTTTTTACCAATGTAAGTAGTGATACTTATGCCTAGATCATCTGACCTATTAGACTCATCTAATTTTTTATTTCTAAAATTTACAGTTTCAGAAATCGAGTTCTTTACAATCACACTTGAGTCTGTTGCACCTAATTTCTTGGCTAAGCCTAAACAATATGATGCTTTTTTCTCTAAAAATTCTTGATCTTTGATCATTTAAAGTTTCGTACCACCAACAGTCATCTTATCAATTAATATTGATGGCTGAGCAACACCTACAGGTACACCTTGTCCTGCTTTACCACATGTCCCTATACCAGGGTCCATCATCATATCATTTCCTACCATGGAAACTTCTTTTAAAATTGAGGGACCATCACCAATTAAAGTTGCACCTTTAATTGGTGATCCAATTTTACCATTAATAATTTCATAAGCTTCAGTGCAATTAAATACAAATTTTCCAGATGTAATATCAACTTGTCCACCACCAAAACTTACTGCGAAAATACCTTTGTCGACTGCCTTAATCATTTCTTCTTGGGTTTGCTTACCGCTTAGCATCATCGTATTTCTCATTCTTGGTAGAACTATATGTCTATAGTTTTCTCTTCTTCCGCTACCAGTAGATCTTGTTTTCATCAAACGTGCATTGAGCCTGTCTTGCATAAAATTTTTTAAAATTCCATTTTCAATTAAAACAGTTTTTTCTGTTGGTGTTCCCTCATCGTCAATTGTAAGACTGCCTCTTCTATTATCAATGGTACCGTCGTCAATAATTGTAACTCCTTCACTTGCAACTTTTTGGCCCATCAGATTGTGAAATGCCGAAGTTTTCTTTCTATTAAAATCTCCCTCTAAACCATGACCAACAGCCTCATGAATTAATATTGCTGGCCACCCAGGTCCGAGTACAACCTTCATCTCACCTGCTGGCGCGGGTTTACTCTCTAAATTTACTGATGCTATCCTTAAAGCTTCGTCACAAACACTTTTCCAATTTTCATCTTTTAAATATGTGTCGTAAGATTGTCTTCCACCAACACCATATACGCCTGTTTCTTTTCTACCATCTTTCTCCACCATAACTGACACATTAAATCTTACTAAAGGACGGACATCTGACAAAGTCTCTCCACCAGATCTAATTATTTCTACAGACTTTTGCTCTCCCAAAAAATTAGCTGTAACTTGTTTAACCTTATCACCTTTAGATCGTAAATAATCATTTACATCGTTCAATATTTTAATTTTTTCATTAAGAGATTTTTGCTCAATAGGATTAATATTGTCATAATACTTTTTATTTGATTTAGGAATTTCATGATTGTAAGTACCTTTGACAGATTTTAAAGTTGACTTTAAATTTTCTGAAGATTGTTTTAAAGAGTTCTTAGAAATCTCATTAGAATGGGAATAAGCAACCACTTCATCAGATATAGCTCTAAATCCAAAACCTAAATCTGAGTTGTAACTAGAATCTTTAATTTTGTTATCGTCTAAAACTATAGATTCTGATTTAGAATTTTCTAAATATAATTCGCCATCATCACAATTTCTTAATGTATCAGATATTATATTATCAGCCTCACTTCGTGCCAAATCAGTATCTTTGAAAAAATTAACCATAAATTCGAAATTTAGATAGTTTAAAAATATTTTCAACTAGTGTATTTTACGCATGTACATATCTCTGCTTAATTAGTAATTTTTAAATAATAATGAAAGTTTATTTCAACAATTCTTGTAAAATTTGTAAAGCCGAGATTGACCTTTACAAGAAAGAAAAAATTGAACAAATTAATTGGATAGATATTACCAATAATCAAAAAGCTAGATTAGAAACAAAGAAAAATTATAAAGAACTTTTAAGAAGATTACATGTAAAAAAAAATGGAAAAATTTTTAGTGGAGCGAAAGCTTTTTTATTAGTGTGGAAAAATATTCCAAAATATAAGTTTCTATATTTAATCTTAAAACTTCCAGTGATATTTCAAATTTTTTCTTTATTATACGAAATAGTTGCCTTAATTCTTTATTTGAAAAATAGAAAACAATTAAAAACTAATTAAGAATAATAATTAAGAATTTACTCAGCCAAGACATAAAAGCTATAAACATTATCAGAAAAATTGAATACATTATTGTCACTAGCTTATTTTTTTTTCTTCGAAGTCTAACAAAATCTTTATCATCTAGATCTGAATAATCTCTATCCCCATGCACTTGATAATCATATGTCCATCTCCAAGTACTTTCACCAAGCCTAGGGTCCAAACTGTTAACATATGTTATCCAAGCCAAAATATATTTAAAAATTAAATACATTATAATTAAAAATATAGTTCCAAAAAACATGATTAATTTTACAATTAAGCAAACAAATTAGTTAGTATTTTTTTCTCTTCTCTTTGCTATTAGATGCGTTAAAGCGTCGACCATCGTGTCTGACGCTTTAAATATTTCATTGTTTTTAAACTCATGAGAAATATTTTTTTCAGGATTTGTTTTATCCTCAATAACAATGCCCTCTTCAGGTGAGTTGTTTTTAATATATATTAGTAATAACCACTCCTCATCATTTGACTCATCCCACTTCACAAAAATTTCACCTGTTTCAAATCTTCTATCGATGCAACGTAATATAGACATATGACGTGTAATATGTCTTTTATTTAATTGAAAAACTAAACTACTGGCACTTCTATAAAAGCTTTCAAGAGCAAACTCAATTTTTTGTCTTGCAATAGTATATTCTTTTTCTTTTTTTAATAAAGTTTCTCTGTCTTCATCGCCTTGAATTTTTACTCCAAGTGCTTCAACTCGTTCTCTGATTTTTTGATCTCTGATGATACGATATTTTTCTTTAAGCTTCTCAATTCTTTGTTGTAACCCGGAATAATCTTCTCTTTTTTCTCTTAATGATACTTTTTCTAGCTTCTCAAGTTCTTTGATTTCCCTGATTCTAAATTTTTCAATTTGTTTCTCTAATTTTAATTGTTGTAAAAATTGCTTTTGCTTTTCTGCCTGTTCAATTCGTATTAATGCTTGTTCTTTTCTTAAAAATAGTTTGATGTCTTTATTTCGTTGTTTTTCTAATCTAATTTCATCTTTTAGAGATTGTTCTTTCAATTTTATTCTTAATTTTTGTTCTGCCTCTTTTCTTTTTTTAAACTCTATTTTTTCTAATCTTTCATTCTCTAATTGTTCCAATTTAATTCTTCTTTTTTCATCTTTTTTGAGAATTTGATAATTGATAATTATTTCAGAAATTTTATCAAAAAATGCTTGAAAATATTTTTCTAGTTTAAAATTTAGATTTATCTTAAAATTTGGTTTCAGTGATAACTGCAGTTTTACTATTTTAGATATTAAGCTATCAGTTTTATCTGTTTTAATATTAATTGAGTTTCTTTGTCTTTTAGGTCTTTTTCTTATTATCTTAATTTTATTAATTTTTCTTTTTTTTTTTGTTCTTTCGATTTTAAATTTTTTTGCTCTTGATTTTTTTGTAATTTGAGATTTATTTTCTTTCTTTTTTTTAAATTTTTTTTTTTTAAATTTTTTATTTTTTTTTTTCATTTCAGTGAGATCAGATATTTATCAATTATTCATTGATAAATATAGTCTCTTGTGACGGGTGTTGATCTATAATTTTTTGCAAGCTGAAATTGATAAACAACTTGATCCCCCCATTTAAAAGCCATTTCACATCCAGCTAGATAAAATTCCCACATTCTAAAAAATTTCTCATCGAACATTTCAATAATTTTTTCTCTGTTTTTTATGCAATTTTCTTTCCAGTTTCTCAAAGTATGAGAATAATGAAGTCTTAAAACCTCTATGTCTGTAACTATTAAACCTGCATTTTCTATAGGATTTGTTACCTCACTTAAACTTGGAGTATATCCTCCAGGAAATATGTATTTTGTTATCCAAGGATGCGGATCTCTAGGTGGATTAACTGAGCCTATTGTATGGATCAATGAAACACCGTCATCTTTTAATAAATTTTGTATTTGATTAAAAAATTTTTTATAAAATTTTCTTCCAACATGCTCAAACATTCCAACGCTCACGATTCTATCAAATTTTTCATTTAATTCTCTATAATCCATTAATTTAAAATTTACCTGATTTTCTAAGTTCATCTCTTTGGCTTTTTTAATACAATAATTTAATTGATTTTCAGATAATGTAATGCCTGTTACATCGCACCCAGCACTTTTAGCAATATCAATTGCTAATGAACCCCAACCACATCCTATATCTAAAACTTTTTGATTAGGTTTGATAGCTAATTTCTTTATAATATGTTGAATTTTATTATTTTGTGCTACCTCAAGAGTATCATTTTCATTTTTGAAATAACCACATGAATATTGTCTTTTGGGGTCTAAAAATAAATCATATAAATCATCTTTTATATCATAATGGTGAGATACATTCATTTTTGATTTTTTAATGAAATTAAAATTTGTTAAATACCTATAAGAGCCTCTTATTCTGTTCAAAAGATAACTAAAAAAATTCAATTCTCCTCTACCAATATTCATTAAAGCTAAATCTAAAAAATCCGTCAAAGTACCGTTTTCTATTATTATCTCTCCATCTGTATAAGCTTCACCAAAATATAAATCAGGATGAAATAATAATTTATAATGAAGATTTTTATTTAAAATTTTTAATTTTATAGGCTTATCTTCAGGGTTGCCAATGATATATTCTTTTGAATTAGCATCAACTAAGATAAAGCCGCTTTTTTTAAAAATTTTATTTAGAAATCTTGCAAGTTGCATATTAAGCGGCCAATTGTGAATTAATTTGAAAATTAAGTTTTTCAAGATTTTGCATTAATTTTTTATCATCTTCACTATTCAAAATATCTAATGGTGGAAGAAGATTTCTATAGGTTTCGTCATCTTTAGATTTAAAAGTATGAAGTGCTGAAATTAGATTATACTTTTCAAATTCATTTCTAACATCAATTAATTTTTGATTATATAGTTGAACCTTGCCTGAAAAAAAATCATCATAAACTCTTCTAGCAAGCTGAGCTGTAACATTGCAAGTTGCTGTAATTATACCGCTACACCCTTCTTCTAAACCTATTAATAATTTTGACTCAGATCCAGGCATTACAGAAAAATTATCTAATTTTAAGTGTTTAAACAAATTATAAGAACTATCTTTTACACCTACTATTTGTTTTGGAAATCTTTTAACAAGTTCCTCAATACACTCTTGGCTAAATTTATAGCCACATAATTTCTCAAAATTATAAAGAATTATTTCACATTCAGTAACAGACTCTATGATTTTTGTGTAAAATTTAATAACATCTTTATCTTTATATTTATAATATGCAGGAGGCATTATTAAAAATTTTTTAAAATTTAAAGAATTTGCAATCTTGATGAAATTAATCGTTTCGTTTAATGAATTTAAACCAGTACCAATTAAATGGGTATTTTTATATTTAGTGTCTGATAGTTTATTTAATAATTTTATTTTTTCTGAAATCGAAATTAATTGAGCTTGACCTGTGCTTCCAAAAATTACTGTTCCATGGCAACCTTGATCTATCAATTTTTCCGCGTGATCTATAGTTTTTTCAATATTCAAGCTTAAATCGGAATTTATAACCGACATAGAGGCAGCAAAGATCCCACTTATTTTTGTCATAATAAAAATTTATATAAAAAATATACTTAGTAAAGTTTATAAATACCATATGAAAATATTAGCAATTCAGAATAGAATGGGTATTGGTGATACTGTAATTTTTTTACCTTTTATAAAGGCTTTATACAAAAAATTTGATACACCTATAAGTTTACTTGTGAGAGAAAATTCTAAAGCTGATCAATATTTATTTCAAACCAATTATATTGATAAAATTATACTTCTAGAAAAAGATAATAAAAATAATAACAGAAGTACTGGTATCACTGGAATTTTAAATTTAATCAACGAGATAAAGAAATATAATTTTGATAAAATTTTTATTTTTAACTCATCTTTAAGATTTAATTTAATAGCAAGAATTTCAAAAATTCCTGAGATCTATCAATATCCATTGTTTAGTAAAACTAAACAACACATTATAAATGTTCCAAAAGAATTTATGAAAAAAAGACTCAATTTGGAGGTTAATGAAGATCCTAATATACAAATTGATAATTCACTAATATTAAATTCTATTAATAAATTTCGAATTAATAAAAATGAGTTAAATATACTTCTAGGAATTGGTGGTTCTGGACCTACAAAAAGAATTCCAGCGAAAACATTTTTAATGGTAATTGATAAAATATTAAAAATAAAAAAATGTAAATTTTTTCTTGCTACTGGAAAAAATAGCGAGGAACAGTTAATCTTGAATGAAATATTAAATTCAAAGTTTAAAAATTTTTGTCATCGTTTGGATAATTTAACAATTAAAGAAACTTTGCCAGTTATAAAATGTTGTGACTTATCTATTTGTAATGATACAAGTTTTAGTCATTTGTCTGCCGCTTTAAATATTAAGACAATAACGCTTATGGCTGATACACCACTTATTTATGGAAACTATAACTCAAAAATGTTTCCGATAATACCAGATGGTGAGAATACAGTAGGACATAATACTTTAGGTAAAGAAAAAATAAATCCTGAAAAAATATTTAATAAAATAATTGAAATAATAAATTAAGATATATCGTTTAAAACAATATCTTTAGCTTCATTTACAATAGAAGAAAGTCTTGATGTCTCTGGGGAAACATCTGGATGAATTTTTTTTTGTATTTTTATATATGCTTTATTAACTTCTTCTTTGGTGATTTTTTTATTAATATCTAAATTTAGAATTTTATATGCTTCAGAAACAGAAATTGTCGATTGATTGTTTAAATTTGACTGATTAAAAGAAAATCTACCAGACCGTCTTAATGTTTGTATTAACCTAAAAAGTGATATTAATTGGAAAATAGATAAACCTTTAAGTTTAAGTAATGCTAAACTTGCCAAAGTAAGGGGTAAAGTTAATAAAAATCTACCCCCTAAAGCAAACAAAATAGCTAAAACAATTAATCCTATTATAATTAGAATTCTTAGACCCTTGGATATTTTTTTTGATGAAATATTACTAATGAATTTCAGTAGTAAATAAAAAATAGTCAATATTACTAGTGTATAAATAATTATATTCATATATTTTTTGATCTTATGAAAATACCACAGCTTCGAAGAAAACCAGAAATAAAATCTTGTCACAATATAACTTGGGAAGATAATTATAGTTGGATTCATCAAAGTAATATTTTGGAGGTTTTAAAGGATAAAAAAAAATTAGATCCTGAAGTAGAAAAATATCTTAATCAAGAAAATGAATATACTGAACATCATTTAAAAGATACTAAAACCATTCAAAAAAAATTATTTGATGAGATTAAAGGAAGAATAAAATTAGATGATGAGTCTCTTCCCTATAGAGATCATACATATGATTACTGGACCAAAACGACTACTGAAGGAAATTATTCTATTAAACTCCGGAAAAAAATAAATTCTAATGAAATTGAAGAGATCTGGAATGGTGATAAAGAAAAAGAAAAGTTGAATGTTGAATATTTTGGTGTTGGAGATTTAGTGGTAAGTAACAATGACAAATATCTTGGATATTCTCTAGATTTAAAAGGTTCTGAATATTATTCAATTTTTGTAAGAGATATAAAAACTAATCAAATTATCTCGAAAGAAATTACTGAAACTGCAGGAGGTATAACTTTTAGCTTAGATGATAAGTATATTTTTTATTCAAAATTAGACAAAAATCATCGAGCAAGAAAAATTTTTAGGCATGAAATTGGAAATTTTAGTAAGGAAGATGAACTTATCTTTGAGGAAAAAAGTGAAGCTTTTACAGTAAGTATTGGGATAAGTTCTGATGAAAAATATTATTTTATTAATACTTCTGATCACAATACTTCAGAACAGTATTATTTTGAATCTAATGAAGAGAAACCACACCCAAAATTAATTATTAAAAGAGAAAAAGGGATTCTTTACAACGTTAGTTCATGGGATGGTAAATTTTATAATCATACAAATAAAAATGCTGAAGACTTTAAAATTGATATATGTGATAATTTGGAAACTCAAAAATGGAAGACGTTTTTACCAGGTAAGGATGAAGTTTTAATACATGGATTAACATTTCTAAATAATTGGATTATTAGAGGTGAAACTTCTAATGCGTTAGATAAATTATTTGTAAGGAATACTCAAACAAATGTTGAAGAAGAATTAATTTTTTCTGATGAAAATGTTTATGTTCCTGGAGTATCATTAACACAAAAAAATAGGGATACGAATGAACTCTACTTATCATATTCATCTCCGAAAACACCATCTAGAGTCTATAAATATAATTTATTAAAAAAATCAAAAGAGTTAGTTAAAGAACAAGAAATTCCATCAGGTCATAATAAAGACAATTATATTGTTGAAAGAGTTGATTTTGAGTCTCATGACGGAAGGCTTGTTCCTTTAACGATTACTAGACATAAAAAAACTAAAATTGATGGTTCAGCAAATGTACTTCTCTATGGGTATGGGTCTTATGGGCTTTCGATGAGTCCTGTATTTTCATCAACACGTTTAAGCTTAATTGATAGAGATGTTATTTGGGCAACCGCACATATCAGAGGAGGTATGGAAAAAGGAATGAAATGGTGGAAGGAAGGAAAACTGACAAATAAAAAAAATACATTTGAAGACTATATTCATGCTGCAAAATATTTAATTGAAAAAAAATATACATCTAAGGGACTAATTATTGGAATGGGAGGATCAGCAGGCGGTCTACTTATGGGGGCTGTAGCAAATCAAGCCCCAGAGCTTTTTCTTGGAATTATAATGGCTGTGCCTTTTGTAGATTCTTTGACCACTAATCTTGATCATTCTTTACCATTAACTGTTGGGGAATTCGATGAATTTGGAAACGCAAAAAATAATAAAGAGCACTTTGAATATATTTATTCATATGCTCCTTATCATAATATTAAAAAAATGGACTATCCTAATATTTTAATTACTACAAGTTTAAGTGATAACAGAGTTCTTTTTGATGAGCCTGCTAAATTTACTGCAAAGTTAAGAGATTACAAAACAGATAATAATCTGCTTCTTCTTAAGACTGAAATGAACGCAGGTCATGGTGGAAAATCTGGAAGAGATGGTGCAATCGAAGAAGTTGCATTTGACTATGCCTTTGCACTCAAAATATCAAAAAAAATTTAATTACCAAGCTCTTGAAAAATTAAATTTAATTACTAAATAAATACTCGTAAGTCGCCTAATGGGGCTTGCTTAAAATAAACTTGCTTAAAAAGGAGGATATTATGACAAGTAAGGATCTATCTATATTTAACTCTCTAAGACCTTTTTCAATTGGTTTTGACGATATGTTTGATCAATTTGAAAGTATGTTGGGTAATGGGCATTTAACAATGCAATCTAATTATCCACCTTATAACATTAGGAAAACTGGTAAAGATAACTATGCAATCGAAGTTGCTTTAGCAGGTTTTTCAAAGGATGACGTAGAAGTTGAATTCGAAGATAATTTATTAACAGTAAAAACTAAACATGTTGATAAATCAGAAGATCAAAACTCTGATGGAGAAATAATTCATAAAGGAATCTCTCAAAGACAGTTTGCTAGATCATTTACTATTGCTGATGATGTAAAAGTAGGTGAAGCTAAGCTGAAAGATGGTCTTTTAATAATTTCTTGTGAAAGAATTATACCAGAGCATAAAAAGAAAAAACTTATTAAAATTTTATAAGTGATAACCTTACTTGCGGAGAATTTTTCTCCGCGAGTAATTTAGAAGCATCCATTAGAAACAAATCCTATAACAATAAAATTTGAGTTAACTTCAAAAGTTCTTTCACAAGGAATTCCATATTTTTTAGTTTTGTAAACTAATTCAAAATTCCCTTTTTCATTTTTGTAATCTTTATCAGGTTTACCTAAATCTAATCTTAACTCCTCAGATGACTTTCCAATATATTTGCTTAATTTTTCATTTTCTTTCTCTACGATTGCATCGGTCTTATTTTTAACTGTTTGGCATCCTAATAAAATAAATAAATAACTTACGAAGATTAAGGATAATAAAATTAATTTTTTCATTTATTTAATAATATCAATAGAAATATGTCAAAAATATAAACTTGTCAGTTGAATTATGTGAATAAACATTAATTAAAATGGGTATAATTTTTAAGAATCTAATAGTTATTTATTAATTAGGAGGAATTATGCTTGATAATTATTTTAATTATAAAAAACACAAAACTGATTTCAAAACTGAGGTAATTGCTGGAGTTACAACATTTTTAACAATGGCATACATAATGTTTTTAAATCCATTTATTTTATCTGGTGAGTTTGCTGGGCCAGAAAAAGGCTTTTTTGATTTTGGGGCCGTTTACACAGCAACAATTTTAGCCACTGCTTTAGCATGTTTTATAATGGCTATTTATGGAAAAACTTGGCCAATCGGTCTCGCTCCAGGAATGGGAATTAACGCTTTTGTAGCTTTTGGAGTTTGTGCTGGAATGGGTTATACGCCACAAGAAGCATTAGGTGCTGTTCTTGTAGCAGGCGTATTATTCTTAATTATATCTCTTACTCCAATTAGAGCTTGGTTAATAAACTCAATCCCAAAAAGTTTGAAACTTGGTATAGGAGCTGGAATAGGATTATTTTTAGCGATTATTGGGCTTCAAATAATGGAAGTTGTAGTTGATAATCCTGTAACTTTAGTTCAACTAGGTAATCTTAGTGATCCTATTGTACTTCTGGGGTGTGCAACCTTTATAGCTATTATTGTTTTAGATAAGATGAATGTGAAAGGAAATATTATAATTGGTATTCTAGCTTTCAGCATTATTGCTTGGGCAACTGGTCTTGCAAAATTTAATGGTATTGTAAGTTCTCCACCACCAATGACTTATCTATTTGAGTTTGATCTTTCGGCTGCGATGACTGCAGGAATGACAACTGTTATATTTACTTTATTATTTATTGACTTTTTCGATACTGCAGGAACTTTAACATCAGTTGCTAACGTAGCAGGTAAAGTTGATAAAGATGGCAAAGTTCAAGATATTAATAAAGCTATGTTATCAGATAGTGTTGGTACAGTTGCGGGTGCGATGATGGGGACAACAACTGTTACAAGTTATGTAGAGTCAGGCGCGGGTGTTAAAGCTGGTGGTAAAACTGGAATGACATCACTTGTAATTGGCTTGTTGTTTTTAGCGTGCATATTTTTTGCTCCTTTAGCGACAAGTTTACCAAAGCAAATAGATGGCGCAGCTCTGCTTTTTGTATCAGTTTTATTTATTAGAAATATCACTGATATAGAATGGAATGACATTTCAGAGTCAGCCCCAGCAATTCTTGCAATGATAGCAATGCCTTTAACTTACAGTATTAGTAATGGTATCGCTTTAGCATTTGTTTCATATGCATTAATTAAAATATTTACCGGGAAGTTTTCAAGTACTTCACCGGCGATATGGGTGATTGCAATTTTAAGCGTAATTAGTTTCGCAGTTGCGTAACAAATCTTTATTAGGGCTAGTGTTTACTAGCCCTATAAGTTTCTTTTAATTATTTCCTCAATATTTAATTCCTCATAATGCTCTGTTGGCTGAACAATCCATGGGTCTGAGTCTAATCGAACAGGACAGAAATCAGGTTCAAAGGATGATGATTTTTTTTTCCATAAACAAGCTGTTTTAACTTCATTAATATAATTTTTTGTCGGACCATAATTTTTAAGCCATTCAATACTTTTATTTAAAGTAAGTCCTGTGTCAGATAAATCATCAATTAACAACACTTTATCAAAATCTTTTTCATTAGCTAAAGAACTTATTTCTCTTGCGAACATTAATTGTCCTTGTTTATCTTCTATACCTTGCCCTGAATAACTCTGAATAACAATATACGCTATTGGGAGTTTTAGAATTCTTGATAAAATATCAATAATTGGTGCCGCTCCTCGCATAATTCCAATCAAAACAGTTGGTCTATACTTTTTTTTGTGAATTTGCACTGCTAATTTTTCAACAATTTTTGTATATTCTTCAAAAGAAATAATTAATTTATCTGCCATAAAATTTTTTATCATATAAAAAAAATTAAAAAAGATTAAAAAGATATTATGAAGATTTATGACTGTTTTATGTATTTTGATGAGGAAGTAGTCTTGGATTTAAGATTAAATGCCTTAGATAAATTTGTTGATTATTTTGTTATAGTTGAAAGTATTTTTACACATAAAGGTGAAAAAAGAGACCTAAATTTTAATGATAAAAAATTTGAAAAATTTAAAGATAAAATAATTTATCTTGTGTACGATAAACAACCTAATGACTTATCAAATATTAAAGACCAAAAAAATGATCACGGTGGATATATCATTAATGCACTTTTAAGAGAAAATGGGCAAAGAAATTTTATTTTTGAAGGACTAAAATCTGCGTCAGATGATGATCTAATTTTAATTTCTGATGTTGATGAAATACCAAACTTAGAAAATATTAATTTAAAAGAATATAAAGAAAAAATAATTCAATTTAGACAAGACATGTTCCATTATAAATTTAATCTAAAACTTCCAAACTTTACTTGGACTGGTACTAAAGGTTGCAAAAAAAAGGATTTAATTAATCCTCAGTGGTTAAGGAATATCAAAGATAAAAAGTACTCTTTTTTTAGAATTGACACTATTTTTTCAAAAACAAAATATATCAGTGTGAAATTCATCAATAATGGTGGATGGCATTTTTCAAATATCAAGAGTGCAGAAGAAATTAGATACAAATTAAAATCTTATCTTCATCATAGAGAGTTTGATATAAATCCATTAAAAACTAATGAAATCAAAAATATTATTGAGAAAAAACAAGCAATATATGATCTCAATGTTGACAAAAGAATTAGTAAGTTTGGTAATGGTAGTAAATTAGAAAAATATCCCATTGATAAATTACCTCAATATCTTCAAAATAACATAAAAAAATATGAACAATGGATTGATTAAATGAAAAAAGGTTACTGGGTTAGCTTGTATATAAAAATTGATAATCAAGAAAATTTAAAAAAATATGCTGAAACTGTGACACCTATAATAAAAAAATATGGTGGTGTTCCTTTGGTCAGGGGTGGAAAATACAAAATTTTTGAAGGAGAAAATTTTACTAGAACTGTAATTTGGGAATTTCCAAGTTATGAAAAAGCTTTTGAATGTCATAATTCAAAAGAATATCAAGCGGGATGGGCCTTAGCAAAAACTACCACCTTGAGACATATGCAGATAATTGAGGGACTCAATACTGAATAGGCTCTGGATCTATACTTCTCCACAAATACCAAGTTGCAACTGAACAATAAGGTGAATATCTTTTTTGAAGCAAATTTACAAACTTTATTGGTGGCAAATATTTTTTATTATAGTTTTTAGAAATTGCTCTCAAAAGCCCGATATCTTGTATAGGCCAAATATTTGATCTATTATAGGTAAAAAGTAATATCATTTCTGCTGACCATCTACCTATTTGTCTTAGGTTTGATAAATAAATTATTGCATCCTCATCGCTCATTTTACTGATTAATTTAGGATTAAAAGATTTATTTAATATTTGTTTTGATAAATTTTGAATTCCCAAAACTTTTTGCCGACTCAAACCACAACTTTTTAACTGTCCAAAACTAAGTTTAGAAACATTTTTAGCATTAATTTTATAATTACATTTCTTTTTAAATTTTAAAAAGACAGAGTTAGCAGCTGCAACACTGATCTGTTGTCCTATTATACTCTTGCATAATGAAAAAAAAATATTTCCTCTCGATGTCAATATAGTTTCTGAAGGACTCTTGTAGCTCTTAATTAATTTTGACATTATCTTATCTTTTTTAGATAAGTAATTTTTTGCTTTACTCCAATATTTTGGAACCTTAGTCATTAACTGTTTTTAAACTAATAATTTTTTTATTATAAATTTCTCTTCTAAAAATAATTAAAGTAGAAATTATCACCAGAAAGGCTCCGATTATAGTTTTTATTGTGGGAATCTCTCCCCATATAAAATAACCAAATATTATTGCAAAAACTAACGCAAGATATTTAAGTGGAGTTACTAAGGAAACTTCAGAATATTTGTATGATTGACTCAACCATAAATTAGCAACACCTCCAAAAATGCCAATAAAAGATAATAAAATTAAATGATTTAAGCTTGGCATTATCCAGCCCTGAGGGATTGTTAAAAAACTCAATAAAGTTATAGAAAGTGAAAAATAAAAAGAAATTAACCACACTGGTTCAGTTGTAGCAAGTTGTCGGATTGTTATTGCAACATAAGATAACCCCAAGCAAAAAATTATTGGGAATAAATAATAAATATTTAGCTGACTTATTCCTGGCTCAGTTATTATTAAAATTCCTAAAAATCCTATAATTACTGCCAACCATCTAAAAATTCCAACTTTTTCATTAAGTAAAAATATTGAAAAAATTGTTGTAAAAATTGGTGCTGCGAAAGAAATACTTACAACAGTAGCAAGAGGTAATTTTCTTAAAGCTATAAAAATTGCGACTAGAGCAATTAATCCTGATGCACATCTTAGAAAGTGTAAGCCAGGCCTTTTTGTTTCATAAAAGTTATGAAAACGCTTTCTAGGAATTATAAAAAAATAAAAAATTATTCCAAAAAAACCCCTAAAAAATAATACTTGCCCAATAGGATATTCAACAGACCATTTTACTATTACATCCATAAGGGAAAATGCACATATGGACAAAAACATGTACAAAAAACCCAATTGATTTTTACTAAGCATATGAATAATTTGTAAATTAATTTATTACATAATCAATGGAAATAGCAGTTTTAGCACTTGGATGTTTTTGGGGACCAGAAATCAAATTTAGTAAAATTAACGGTATTATTAAAACAGAGGTTGGATACTGCGGAGGAAACAGTTCCAAAACAAACTACAAAGAAGTTTGTACTGGCAATACAAATCATGCTGAGGTTGTTAAACTTGATTTTGATGAGAAAATTATAACTTATGAAAAAATTCTAAAAATTTTCTTTCAAATTCATGATCCTACAACCCTTAACTCACAAGGACCAGATTTTGGAACCCAGTATAGAAGTGAGATTTTTTATATAAATGATAATCAAAAAAAAATTGCAGAGAAAGTACTCCAAGACACAAATACAAGATTATCGGGAAAAGTTGTTACAAAAATATCTTTAATAAAAAATTATTGTCCAGCAGAAGAATATCATCAAAAATATTTAGAAAAAAACTAAGAATGTCTTTAGTAGAAACTCATTGGTTACAAGAGAATTTTAACAATGTAAAAATTATAGATAGTTCTTGGCACATGCCTCAAACTAAAAGAAATGGCTTTAAGGAATATAAAGTGGATCATATACCAAATGCAATTTTTTTTGACTTAGATAAAAATTCAAAACTTGATACAGATTTACCACATATGTTGACAAGTATTGAGTCATGGCAAAAAATAATGAGCAATATGGGTATAAAAAATAGGGATAGAATAGTTGTTTATGATGACTCTGATGTTATTAGTTCATGTAGATGTTGGTATAACTTAATCTACTTTGGTCATGATCCAAATCTAGTACATGTGCTAAATGGAGGTTTAAAAAAATGGAAAAAAGAAAAAAAAACTACAGATGGAAATGAAGTGTTTATTGAAACTTCTGAGTATTCATGTCAAGAAAATATAAAACTTGTAAAAAATAAAAAACAGATAGATGAAAATATTTATAAAAATGAATTTATTGTTATTGACGCAAGAAGTAGAGAAAGATTTGAAGGAAAAGTTGCTGAGCCCAGAAAAGGTTTGAGAAGTGGCTCAATTAAAAATTCTTTTTGTTTACCTTACACCGAATTGATAAATAAAGATCGCACATTTATAAACAAAGAAAAAATTAAAGATAAATTTAATTTACTTAATGTTGAACATAATAAAAATCTTGTGTTTTCTTGTGGCTCGGGAGTTACGGCGAGCGTATTGGCACTAGCATATTCTCTAATAAATGATAAATATCACCCTTGTATTTATGATGGCTCTTGGGCTGAATACGGAAAAATTTAAATAAAATGAAAAGATCTACAAAAATTTTCACTATTGTTACAAGTTTTTTTCTTATCATAGCGATTGTTATTATTGCTCGAACAATGATTGGAAACCATTTCAAAAAAAAATTTAGTAAAATACCTCCTCCAGGAATTATTGTCACAAATGTTATAAATGAGCAGTTTTCAGAAAAACTAGAGACTTTTGGTACTGCAATTTCAAGCAAGAGCAAAACATTTAAAATTAGAAAAGATGATGTTCAGGGAGAATTAAATCTTAAAAATAAAGTAAAAAAAGGTGATTTAATTCTTAACCTCAAAAGTGGGAATATATTAGCTCCTTTTGATGGAGTATTAGGATACACTGGATTAACTGAAGATATATTTGTTTCAGATAATATTTTTATAATTACACTCGATGACAATTCAAAAATTTATTCAGATATAAAAGTTCCTGAAAGTTATGCACCATTCATTAAAAAAGGTTTGCCAGTTGAGGCAAAAGTGTCTAGCTACAAGAATAAAATTTTTACTGGTGAGATAGATTTTATTTCTAGTAGAATAAATGCTGACACCAGAAGTTTGTTATCAAGAATTAAGATTAATAATGATAATTTAGATTTATTATCTGGATCTTTACTAGAAATTACCGTCAAATTTAATTTAAGAAACTCATTAAGTGTGCCAGACACAAGTATTATGATGGAAGGTGAAAAATCTTATATTTATATTGTCTCAGATGAAAATATAGCAAATAAAGTTGAGGTTGAAATAGGTTTAAGAGGAGATGGTAAAGTAGAAATTATTTCAGGTATAAATGAAGGTGACCAAATAGTTGCCGAGGGTCTTAAAAAAGTTAGACCAAAAGGAAAAATTAAACCAATAAAAAATTAAATGTTCATTACAGAATTAAGTATTAAACGACCAGCTGTTTCATGGGTAATGTCTTTAATATTAATAATTTTTGGATTATTTGTTTTTTGGAAATTACCAGTTAGAGAGTTACCAAATGGAATTCAGCCACCAGTTGTTCAAGTTCAAGTAAATTACAGTTCAGCAGCAGCTTCAATTATAGATCAAGAAGTGACCCAAGTTTTGGAAGACGTTATTGGTGGAGCCGAGGGAATTAAAAATATTGATTCAAAATCTGAAAACGGAAGAAGCACTATAAATATCGAATTTGATACTAGTATTGATTTAGATAACGCAGCAAATGATATTAGAGAAAGAGTTGCAAGAGTAGTTGACAATCTTCCAGATGAGTCTGATCCACCACAAATTTTAAAAAGAGCAGCTGGATTTACTACAACAATGTGGTTATCACTTTCATCTAAAACTTGGAGTGACTTAGAGCTTGGAGACTATGCAGAAAGGTTTTTAATTGATCAGTTCTCAAGTGTAAAAAATGTTGGAAGAATCTTAGTTGGTGGACTAAGAGAATTAAGCATAAGAGTTTGGATAGATCCTATAAAATTAGCAGCAAATGACTTAACTATACAAGAAGTTGAAAATGCTTTAAGAGGAGAAAATATAAGACTTCCAGCAGGAACTTTAGAGGCTGAAAATGTAGATTTAACTTTAAACTTGGATAAATCCTATAATAATATTGATACAATAAAACAATTACCCATTAAAAAATCTTCTAAAAAAATAATTTTACTCTCAGATGTAGCTAATATAGAATTTGGTCCTGTTTCAGAAAAAACTTTATTTAAAGCTCAAACTAGAGATCAAATTAACTTAAGAACAGTTGGAATTGGTATTTATGCAAAAAGTGGCGCTTCCACTGTTGAACTTTCAAAAAATATAAAAAAAAGAATTATAGAAGTTAAAAAATCTTTACCTGATGGATTAGATCTTAGAGTTTCTTTCGATAGAGCGACTTATGTACAAGCAGCTATTAATGAAGTTTATAAAACTTTAATTATTGCATTTGTTTTGGTTGTTATAATCATTTACTTATTTTTAGGAAATCTTAAAGCTGTAATTGTTCCTGCTATTGCACTGCCTGTTAGTTTGATAGCATCTTTCTTGGGTTTATATATATTTGGTTTATCAATAAATATATTTGTTCTTTTGAGTTTTATTCTCGCGATCGGCATAATCACAGATGACTCGGTAATTATGACTGATGCAATTTATAGGAGAATAGAAAATGGAGAAACTCCTTTAGTTGCTGCATATAAAGGATCTAAACAAATTTCATTTGCTATTATTGCTACAACTTTAATTTTAATCGCTGTTTTTCTTCCTCTAATATTTATTGAAGGTATTTCAGGAACGTTGTTTAGAGAAACAGCAATAGCATTATCATTCTCAATTATAGTCTCTTCATTTGTTGCTCTCACTCTATCTCCAATGTTAGCAAGTAAGTTCTTAAACAAAAAAAATTCAAAAAATAATATGATTAAAAAATTTGAAAAAATTTTTTCAGGTCTTTCTGTAGCATATAAAGAAACATTAAATGTAGTAGTAATAAGAAGTAAATTAATAGGAATATTCATAATATTTATTATTTTTGTATCAGTATTTTTGTTTAATTTTTCAAAAAAAGAGTTGTTACCTATGGAAGATAGAGGGGTCTATCTTGTTATTGGTTTTACTGATGAAGGAAGATCTTTTGAGTATACGCAAGAAAAAGCACAAGAAGTTGAGAAAAGATTGATTCCATTGCTACAGGGTGAAAATAGTCCTTATTCAAGATTTATTATGAGAGTACCAGGCTTTGGAAGTTCAGCAAATTCTTACAATAGTTTTATTATAATTGCTCTATTAGATGATTGGAAAAATAGAAAAAAAAATTCACAAACAGTAATGAGAGAAGCAATAGGAAAAATTGTAACCCTTCCAGAAGCGGTAGCTTTTCCAATCTCACCCCAATCAATTAGAGTCTCTAATTACAATAAACCAGTTCAGATGGTAATCTACGGGAATTCTTATGAAGAACTAGAAGAGATACAAAATAATGTTATTAGAAAATTAAGATCCAATAGAAATTTGTCTAGAATTGAGTCAGATTATAATAGGAACAAACCAGAGGTAAAATTAATTATAAATAAAAATATTGCAAAAGATCTTGGGGTGTCCACAGAAACCATTGGAAAAACTCTTGAGACTTTATATGGTGGAAAAAAAATAACTACTTTTAATCAACAAGGAAAAGAATATCCTATTATAGTACAACAATTTATATCTGACAGAAGAAACAAAGATGGAATTTCTAAAATTTTTGTTAGATCAGAAACATCTGGAAAGCTTATCTCTCTTGCCAACTTAGTTAAGTTTAAAGAGGAGGGTTCTGCAAAAGAATTATCAAGATATAACCGACAAAGTGCTGTTACTATTTCAGCAAATATAAGTGAAAGTTATACACTTTCAGAGGCTATTTCATATTTGGAAGACATTATGAAAGAAACAGCTCCAAACAATCAAATTACCTGGAAGGGAAAATCTGAAGAGATAAAGGAGACTAGTAGTGAACTATTTATTATTTTTATTTTAGCTCTTTTAACAGCTTACCTAGTTATGGCTGCAACCTTTAATTCTTTTATTCATCCATTTATAATTATTCTAACAGTGCCCTTGGCAATATTTGGTGGCTTAGTATTTATTCTTTTTTTGAATACTTCAATAAATATCTTTTCTCAAATTGCATTAATAATTTTGATAGGTATATCTACAAAAAATAGTATCTTAATTGTTGATTACGCAAATCAAATTAGAACAACTGGAAAAAACATAGAATCAGCTGTAAAAGAAGCCTGTAATATAAGATTTAGACCAATTATGATGACATCCTTAAGTACTATGATAGCTATGTTGCCACTTGTAATCGGTAATATTGGCCCAGGCGCTGGTGAGGGCTCAAGATTGGCGGTAGGAGCAACTATCTTAGGTGGGATGATAATTTCAACAATCTTCACATTATATGTTACGCCATCAATGTACTTAGCTTTAGCAAAAAATACTAAGAGAATAGATTTTGTTGATATCGAGCTAAATAAACAACTTACTAAAAAATAATATATTTATTTTTGTTTAAAAACTTTTGACATCTTAAAAGTTGATTTTTATATATCTTAGATTGTCTCTCAACTTTTTTTGCAAGATTAATTACTTTTTTATTTTTTTTATAATTTTTGTAATTACCCCAACCTTCATGATAAGCAATATATTGTTTGAATACATTATTAATTGGAATCTTTAATATAGACTTAGTTTTGTTTGTATACCACCCAATAAAATCAACACTATCTTTAAATCGTGTTCGTGTTGCGAGCTTATTACCTGTTTCATTCTTGTACTGTTTCCAAGTTCCTTTTACTGCTTGAGAATATCCAAATGAACTTGATGGTCTTCTAAATGGAATTACTTTAAATAATTTTTGCCTTGGAGGTTTTGCTAGCCAGTCAAAATCTGACTCCATTTTAATAATTGCCAATTGAATATGAATCGGTGTTCCCCACTTTTGTTCAACTTTTTTTGAGTGCTTATACCAAAGATATTTTTCATCAAATATTTTACAGCTATTTGAGGTATTTTGAGGAATTGATGAACAACCTGTAATTATAAATAGTAATAAAATTTTAAAAAAATATCTTATAAAAAATCTAATCATAATTTTTTTTTAAAAAACTGATAAAAATTAAATGCAAGAAAAACTATCAAGACACCAAAAAAATTTCCAAATAAATCTTTGTATTCAAAACTTCTTTGTGGAATTATAATGTGACATAATTCTAAAAAGATTGAGATAAAAAATAAATATGTAAATAAATTCTTAAGATTTTTCATATAATATGAAAATAATCCAAGAAAAGATAGAATTAAAAATGCATAAATGTGGTTTGTGGAAAAAAAAGATAAATCAGATGTTATTTGAGGTTGTTTTTGAAAATCACCATAAACTAACCATCCAATTATACTGCCAGGATAAACATATACTATAATTAATATTACATTTACTGCGTGAAATGTAATTTTTGTTAATAAAGATATTTTTTTCATTTAACTAATAATCTTTTTTTTATATTAAATTGAATATAATAAAAATGAGTTATTTAATTTTAATCAGACATGGACAAAGTGTTTGGAATCTTGAAAAAAGATTCACTGGCTGGGTAGATGTTGACCTTACTGAAAATGGTGAACAGGAGGCAAAAAAAGCAGGCGAACTAATTAAACAATTAAATATTAAAATTAATTATTATTTTTCGTCTCTTCAAATTAGAGCGGAAAATACCCTCAAAATTATTCAAAAAACACTTAATGATAATCAAAATTTTATAAAAGCCTGGGAGTTAAATGAAAGACATTATGGAGTGCTAACAGGTCTTAACAAAATTGAAATGAGTGAAAAAATTGGTGAAGAAAAAGTTTATAAATTTAGAAGATCATGGGATTTAAGACCAAAGCCTTTAGATAAAAAGAGTCCATTTCATCCTTTAAATATTGCTACTTATAAAAATATTCCAAATAAAAATATTCCAGACACTGAATCATTAAAAGATACTTATGAAAGAGTTATAAAATTTTTTGAGGCGGAAATTAAAAATAAGATTAATCATGGGAATATATTTATATCAGCCCATGGAAATTCTATACGAGCTTTGTGTAAATATTTATTCAAACTGGATGAAAATCAAATCGTCAAACTAGAAATTCCAACTGGTAATCCTTTATTAATAGATATTGATGAAAATTTAAAAATTAAGAATTGCAATTATTTAGATAAGGATCGCTCTAGTGATCTTTTAGTTTATTAAATATTTCAAGATTAGTAGTGTGTAGAAATTCATTTTTACTTTCATACCCACCAAGACTGTTATTTTTAATTAAATCTAACCAAATTTCAAATATCGAAAAACTTTTTATTTTTTTATTTGCAAAGATTGACTTATTTAGAATTTGACAACCAGTGTATATAAATTTTTTTGAATTTTGCGTAATTAAATTATGTTTTAAATCGAAATCACCATTTAGACCTTTATCATAACTTAAATTTTTATTAGCTAACAAAAGTATATTTTTAAATTTTTTCTTAAAGTATAAATCAATCATATCATTAATTTCTATAATATAGTTTTTGTTCCAAATTGTATCTGGATTAAATACTAAAAAATCTTCATCATCACTTCTGCTTATTAAATTTAAAATTCCTCCACCTGTATCTAAAATATTTATCCCATCTTCAATAACCTCAATTTCTATCTGAAAATTTTTTTTTTTAATAAATTCATAAATTTGTTCCTTTAAGTAAAAAGAATTTATCAAAATTTTTTTTACTCCAATTAACATTATGAGGTTAATACAATTTTCTAATAAGGTAGAATTCTTAATTTTTAGAAGAGGCTTTGGAATTTTTAAAGTAATAGGATTTAGTCTTTTTCCATAACCAGCACATAATATCAAAGCGGTATTTATTTTCATTTATTTATTATAATTTAAAACTTTGAGTAAATTATTTAGATCTTTAAAATTATAATCATTTTCTGATCGTAACTTAATCAAACTCCAAGCATAAGGAATTAGTCTGAGATAACTTTTTTTATTGTCTCTGACAGCGAGTCTTGTAAAAATTCCTATAATTTTTAGATTTCTTAATACAGATATTATATTAAAATCGTTTTTAAATGATTTCTTATTTATCAATTTTTGTGTTGTTAAATAAAAATCAAAAATTTCATTTTTTAATTTTCTGTTAGTTTTAAATCTTACATCATCAATTAATGAGGCCAAATCATAAGCCTTATTACCTAATAAAGCATCCTGACTATCGATTATTCCGATTTTATTTTTTACCATCATTAAGTTAGATATGTGAAAATCTCTATGTACAAATGTATCATTTTTTTGCTGAATCTTTTTAATTAATTTTTGGATAATTTTATTGAATGATTTTTTAAATTCTTTTTGCTCTGATTTGTTTAATTTTTTTTTAATATACCATTCAGAAAATAAATTGGCTTCTTTCTGAAGAATTTTAGAGGTATAAATAGGTATTGTATATATTTTATTATTAAAATTTTTAACTCTTTTTTGTCGAATTGATTGAAGCTTATTAAGCAAAATAATTATTTCCTTATAAATTTTTATTTTATTAATTTTTTTTTTATTAAATAATTTTAAAATTGTTTGATTTCCAAAATCCTCGATCTCAATAAAATTTTTTGAATAATTTTTTGACAACAACATAGGTGCCAAAATTTTATTTTTTAACAAAATTTTATTAACGGAATCATAATTTAATAAATTAGTTTTTTTATTTTTTTTTGAATAAATAATGATAGAAGATTTTTTTTTGATCTTTTTTCTATAAAAAATTCTTGATGACGCATCACCTTTAAGTTTTTGACTGTTTTTTGAAAACTTCATTTAATTGAAATCGTTAAAAACCTATCTTTAAAATCATTTTTATATTCAAAATGTAATTTTTTAACAGAAAAAGGCTCTTTTTTTATTATTTGGGGCCATTCTATTAATAAAATATCATCACTTTTATTTTCAAATAAATTTAAGTCTTTTAATTCACTCTCAGATTTAAGTCTGTAAAGATCACAATGTTTAATTACAAAATTACCTAACGAATATTCATTCATTATATTAAATGTAGGACTGGTTACTTCGGTAATTTTTCTATCAAATGTGAGCTGTAGATTATTTATAAAATATTTTACAAATGTCGTTTTACCAACACCCATTTCACCATAAAGAAAAAAAGTTTCTCCTTTTTTGATATTTTGAGCTAAGTTTTTCGCAAACTCTTCTAATTTTTTTTCTGAGGATATATCTATTTGACTACTTTTTTTAGTAGCGGTATGCATCTGGTTTAAATGGACCTTCAGTTCCAACACTGATATAATCTGCTTGTTCTTTGGATAATTTAGTTAATTTTGCACCTACTTTTTTTAAATGTAACATTGCGACTTTTTCATCCAAGTGTTTTGGTAAAACGTAAACTTTATTTTTATAACTTTTATGATTATTCCAAAGTTCAATTTGAGCTATTACTTGATTAGTAAAAGATGCACTCATAACAAAACTAGGATGACCTGTTGCACACCCTAGATTTACCAACCTACCTTCTGCTAATAATATTATTCTTTTTCCATCTGGTAACTCTATTTCATGAACTTGTGGCTTTACTTCTGTCCATTTATAATTTCTTAAAGCTTCAACTTGAATCTCGTTATCAAAGTGCCCAATATTACATAGTATCGCTCTATCTTTCATATTTCTCATATGATCTGCTGTTACAATATCCTTGTTACCAGTTGCAGTCACAACAATATCTGCCTTATCTATAGCCTCATCCATTAAAACTACTTCATAACCTTCCATTGAGGCTTGTAATGCACAAATTGGATCTGCCTCAGTAACTAAAACTCTCGCACCACTTTGTCTTAAGGATGCAGCGCTACCTTTACCGACATCACCAAAACCTGCAACTATGGCGACTTTACCAGACATCATTATATCTGTAGCTCTTCTAATGCCATCTACAAGACTTTCTCTACATCCATATAAATTATCAAATTTTGATTTAGTAACAGAGTCATTAACATTAATAGCTGGTACCATTAAAGTCTTGTTTTGTTCCATTTTATTCAAAGCTTTTATTCCTGTTGTAGTTTCTTCAGAAACTCCTTTAACATCTTTTAATAACTCATTGTAATCTTTGTGCATCATAGCAGTTAAATCACCACCATCATCTAATAACATATTAGGTTTCCAATTTTTATTTCCTTCAATAGTCTGTTTAATACACCAAATATACTCTTCCTCGGTTTCACCTTTCCACGCATAAACTGGGATAC
Organism: uncultured Pelagibacteraceae bacterium; assembly: GCA_902592285.1. GTDB lineage: Bacteria > Pseudomonadota > Alphaproteobacteria > Pelagibacterales > Pelagibacteraceae > Pelagibacter. The sequence continues at coordinate 35,496 of CACJED010000004.1, forward strand.
CTGCTTTAGCTATAGCTGCTGCCGCATGATCTTGAGTAGAAAAAATATTGCAAGAAGACCATCTAACATCTGCCCCAAGATAAACTAATGTTTCTATTAATACAGCTGTTTGAATTGTCATGTGAAGACAACCAATAATTTTTGCACCTTTCAATGGTTTCTTGTTACCATATTCCTCTCTTAATGCCATTAAACCTGGCATCTCACTTTCGGCAATAGAAATTTCTTTTCTACCAAAGTCAGCTTGGGAAATATCTTTTACTTTATAATCATCCATGGAGAGGCTTCTAGCAATAATATTTTATTTAATCAATAGAACTTTATATTTTAGGAAATATAATTTCTAAATTTGCACCTCTTCTATCTTGTCTATTTGAAGCACTTATCGATGCGTTATGAAGGTCTGTTAAATTTTTTACAATATTTAATCCAAGACCAGAATGTTGCCCAAATTTATCGGGTCTGTTACTATAAAATCTTTTAAATATTTTTGATGTATCCTTCTCTTTGAAACCAGGTCCCTCATCAAAAATATTGACAACTACATTTTTCTCTAAATTTTTAGATATTTTCACATCAATATTTTTACTATTTTCACTAAATGAAATTGCATTATCTAATAAATTTGCAATTATTTGTTCGATTCTATTTTCAATACCATTAATTAAATAATTTTTTTCACCATTGTTATTAAATGAAATATTAATTCCTCTCTTGGTTTGATACAAGTTGTTATAATCATCGACCACTGACTTTATTACTGGAACTAAATCAATCTTTCTAAATTTCTCTTTACTCAAAGCTACTTCATCTTTTAATATTTGTGAATAATCAGTTATCAATCTTTCTATTCTTTGTACATCATGACTTAAAATATTAATTAATTTAATTCTTTCTTCTATATTCTTTGTATCACTTAAAATTTCTGAAGCACTTTTTAAGGATGCTAAAGGATTTCTTATTTCGTGCACAAGATCAGTAGAAAAAGTTTCTGCATGTGATATTCTCTTTTGTAACTCTAAAGTCATATCATCAAGTGATTTTGATAGTAAACCAAGTTCATCATTTCTAGTTTTAAGATTGTCAATATTTATTTTTTTATGTTCTTTGTTTTTTATCTTATTAGTATAATTCACTAAATTTTGAATAGGTTTCAAAAAATATCTATTCAGTACAAATGAAAATATTAATATTACAATACCAACTGCAAAAGCTGTTCTAATTACAAAAGTTTTCCTTTCATCAATTGCTGCTCTTACATCGTTTGCATTTTCAGTTATTGCTATATAACCAATATTTTTACCATCTCTAAAAACGTTTTTTATTGTTGTTAATTTAAAATTATTAAATTCTTGTTGAGTAAAAGTGAATGGTATTCCAAAATTTTTTGATCCTACATAATTGAAAAGAATATCTTTTAAAGACACAAGATTTTCATTACCAATATTGATATTTTTTTTTTCTGTAATATCTTTTGTCTTCTCTTCATTTAGAATTTCTAATTCTATTATATCTAGTCTTGAAGAAAATGATCTAGGATCAAGATCAAGAGTATCCGTATCCCCTACAAGATCTAATTCATTATTAAAAAAGATTACTCTATCGAGGCTTTGAAAAATAAATCTTGTAGAAAATAAAAACTTTCTAATGTCATTTTCATTGAATTTAATTTCTAACCTCTCTAAATTTTCAACTGTATTATTTATTATTTGAATATGATTTGACGATTTATTTTTAATTAAAATAGGTTGGACATTTTTAAGATATATAAATGTAAATAAACCTATGATTGAAAAAAAAATTAAATTTATGAATAAAAATTTTTTTAATATTGATAAATTTTTTAAAAGATAATTAAACATTAACTAACATTCCATCTATATCCACTTCCATATCTAGTTTCTATAGCTGAAAAATCAGGATCAACTTTTTTAAATTTTTTTCTAATCCTTTTAACGTGACTATCAATGGTTCTGTCTTCTATATCTGTATCTTCTCGATAGGCTATGTCCATCAACTGGGCTCTTTCTTTAATAATTCCTGGTCTTTTAGCTAATTCTTTAACTATGAGAAATTCAGTAGTTGTTAATTTATCAGGCAATTGATGGCCATTCCATTCACACTCTAATTGAGATGGGTCTAATTTTAATTTACCGTGTGAAATAATATTTTTATTATCTTCAATTGTGTTGTCTACATCTTTTTTTCTTAATTGAACTCTTATTCTTTCAACTAAAACTTTAATTGAAAAACCACCTGATTTTTTTATGAAATCATCTGCTCCAAGTTTCAGACCTAAAAGTTCGTCCACTTCTTCATCTTTAGATGTTAAAAAAATTACTGGCATTGAAGTTTTTTTTCTTAATTTTTTTAATAATTCTTCACCATCCATTTTTGGCATCTTAATATCTATGACTGCAAGATCTGGCGGGGTTCTTGTTAGTCCAATGAGAGCACTTTCTCCATCAATGTATGTTTGGACTTGAAAACCTTCTTTTTCTAAAGCAATACTCAAGCTAGTAAGAATATTTCTGTCATCATCAACTAAAGCAATAGTTTGTTTATGCATAGGCTACTTTAAAAATACTAAATTGTTCTAATTTGGGCAATGAATTTAATTAATGAAGTGCTCCCCAATTATCTCCACTATTTATATCAACCGTTAAAGGTGTAGAAAAGGAATGATAGTCGCTATGAGCTACACTGGTCATTTCTTTCTCAATTAGTTTAATCATCACCTTTTCATCTTTTTTGGGGATTTCAAATATTAATTCATCATGAATTTGTAAAAGCATTTTCGAATTAGAGTTTTTTTTTTCTGATAATTTCTTATTTAATCTTATCATCGCTAACCTCATTACTTCAGAGGCTGAACCTTGAATTGGTGCATTAATTGCAGCACGTTCTTGAAAATTTCTAACATTAAAATTTTTGTCATTTATTCCATTAAAATGTGATCTCCTTCCAAATATATTATTTACATATCCGCTTTTCCTGCAAAATTTTATAGTGTTATCCATATAAACTTTAATTTCAGGAAATTTTGTAAAATATGAATTTAAAAATTCCTCTGCTTCGTAATTTGAAACATTTATTTGTTTAGCTAATCCATATTGTGAAATTCCATAGATTATACCAAAATTAATAGCCTTAGCCTTTCTTCTGTGGTCTTGATTTACCTTTTTAATATCAATATTGAATATTTGGCTGGCTGTTAATGAGTGAATGTCTTCTTTATTTTTAAAAGCTTTTTTAAGTTCTTTTACATCTGCTAGATCTGCTAAAATTCTCATCTCTATTTGATTATAATCTGCAGAGATTAATATGTGTCCCTTTTTTGCTTTAAAAGCTTTTCGTATATCTTTTCCATCTTCTGATTTAATTGGAATATTTTGTAAATTAGGATCACTAGATGCCAATCTACCAGTTGTTGTAGCAGCAAGCAAAAATGATGTATGAACTCTTTTAGTATTTGGGTTTATATGTTCAGGTAAAGCATCAGAATAAGTATTTTTTAATTTTGAAACTTGTCTCCAGTCTAAAATCAATTTAGGAAAATTATGTCCTTTAAATGCTAAATCTTCTAAAACACTTGCACTTGTTGCAAAGCTTCCCTTTTTAGTTTTTTTTAATCCTGCAATTTTTAAATCATTGTAAATTATTTCTCCTAGTTGCTTTGGTGATGCAATATTGAACTCTTTTTTTGAAATTTTAAATACCTCTTTTTCTAATTTTAAAATTTTTTTTTCAAATTTTGATGATAGAGACTTTAAAAAATTACTATCAATTTCAACTCCCTCAATTTCCATAAATGCAAGAATTTTAATTAATGGTTTTTCAAAAATTTCGTAAATATTTATTATTTTTTCTGATTTTAAACTTTTAATAAATTTTTTATATAATCTAAAGGTAATATCAGCATCTTCAGCGGCATAATCTTTTGCCTTATCTAACTCTACTTCACTAAAGTTAATTTCTTTCTTACCTGTGCCTACCATATCTTTAAAAGAAATAGTTTTATGACCTAAATGAATTTCTGATAAAGTATCCATGTTATGTCTATTTTTTCCTGCATCTAATACGTAAGACATCAACATAGTATCTTCTATTGAGGAAAGAGTTATCCCATGTTTATAAAACACAATAAAATCAAATTTTATATTTTGACCAATTTTTTTTATACTAGGATCCTCTAATATTCTTTTTAGTTTTTTTATTACTGCTTCTTTGTTAATACATTTAGACGACTTATGACCAACGGGTATGTAACATGCTTTCCCAATTTTTGAGCAAAGAGAAATACCAACTAAATCAGCTTGGTGAGGATCTAAAGAAGTTGTCTCTGTATCAACAGCAACTTCACCGACCTCCTCTGCCTCCTCTATCCATTTATCAAGTTGATTTAAATTACTAATTAAATAATAATTTTTATTACTAATTGTTTGCTGCTTTTCTAAATTTGAAGTTTCTAGCTTATCACTTTCTAGCTTAGGCTCACCATAGGTAGAAATTGCAGAACTCAACAAACGGTTAAATTCCATTTCTCTTAAAAATTTATATAATTTTTCTTTATCTATATTTTGCAATTTAAATTCACTTAAATCTTTTTTAACAGGAGAGTTATGATCTAAAGTAACAAGTTTTTTACTTATCAAAGCTTTATCTTTATTTTCTATTAAAGTTTCTCTTCTTTTGTTTTGCTTAATCTCATAAGCGTATTTAAGTAAATTTTCTAAATTTCCATATTTATTTATCAACTCTGCAGCTGTTTTAATACCTATGCCAGGGACACCAGGAACATTATCGCTACTATCCCCAGCTAATGATTGAACATCAATAACTTTTGAAGCATCTACACCAAATTTTTTAATTACATCATCATTATTGATAAATTTATTTTTCATAGGGTCAAAAATTCGAACACCTTTTTTATAAAGCTGCATCAAATCTTTATCAGATGAAACAATTGTTACTCTTGCCCCCTTTTTTAAAATTTGATCAACATAAGTAGCTATTAAATCATCTGCTTCAAAATTAGGAAGATCAACAGATGGTAAATTAAAAGCTGAAACTGACTTTCTTATATATTCAAATTGTGGAGCTAAATCTTCGGGCGGTTCTGATCTATTAGCTTTATAGTCACTATAAATTTCATTTCTAAAAGTTTTTCTTGCTGAGTCGAATATAACTGCGAAATGTGTTGGTTTTTGTAAATTTTTATCAGATTTTGAATCCTCTAACAATTTGAACAACATGCTACAAAATCCACTTACAGCTCCCGTTGGCAATCCGTCGCTTTTTCTCGTTAATGGTGGCAAAGCATAATAAGCTCTAAAGATATATCCAGAGCCATCAATTAAATAGAAATGATCTGTTTTTTGAATTTTATTCATGAAATATAATTAAATATTACAATGCTTACATTATCTGTATATAAAAAAATTTACTTTCATTAATTATAACAATTATAAGTAGATTATTTTTTATATTTTAAGTATTATTTAATAATGGAATTAACAAAAAATCTTACACATTCTAAAATAATTAAATCTCTAGTTGTTATGATTCTTGGTTCATTAGCACTAACTATATCAGCTAAAATTAAAATTCCTTTTTATCCGGTTCCTATGACAATGCAAACATTTGTAGTATTATTTTTAGGAATAAGTTTAGGTCATAAAATTGCATTAGCTACAATAGGATTGTATTTAATTGAAGGTATAGCAGGACTGCCTGTATTTTCAAATTCTCCTGAAAAAGGTATTGGATTAATTTACTTTACTGGACCGACTATGGGTTACTTAATTGGTTTTTTATCAGCATGTTATCTTGCCTCCAAAGTAAAAATTAATGATAACTTTTTCATAGTTTTATTAAAACTAATTATTGCGACATCAACAATTTATATTTTAGGTCTAATTTGGCTTGGACTATTAATTGGATGGGATAAACCAATTTTTGCTTTGGGCGCAAAACCATTTTTATTGGCTGAAATTTTTAAAATTATGATTTTAGCAATTTTAACTAAACAAATAATTAAGATTAAAAAATTTATCTAGGTGATCTCTTTGAAAGAATTCTTTGAAGAGTTCTTCTATGCATTTTAAGTCTTCTAGCTGTTTCAGAAACATTTCTATTACATAATTCAAAAACTCTGTGTATATGTTCCCACTTAACTCTATCTGCAGACATTGGGTTTTCTGGTGGAGCAGCTTTCTTTAAAGGATCGGCTAACAAAGCCTTCTCAACGTCATCAGCATCAGCAGGTTTAGCTAAATAATCTATAGCACCTTCTTTGATTGCAGCTACTGCCGTTGGAATATTTCCATAACCAGTTAACATGATAATCCTACTATTACTATTTGAAGACTGAATTTCTTTCACAACTTCAAGTCCGTTACCATCCGCAAGCCTTAAGTCTACAACAGCAAAACCAGGTTTTTTAGCTTTTACAGATTCAACTCCCTTTTGTACACTCTCAGCTTGAAAAACCTCAAATCCTTTTTTTTCCATCGCTCTTGCTAAACGCTCACGGAAAGGATTATCGTCATCTACGATTAGTAATGACTTATTCACAAAATTACTCAAATTTTGTAGTTTTGTCTCTTCTTTCATAAGTCTTATATGGGGTCTCTTCAAGATATTACAATATATGAATTTTACACATTTCTGGCATGAATTATTTGCTTTACTTTAAACTGTTTACTCTTTATATGCCAAAAATATTAAAGTTTTTTTAAAAATAACTTTTTTTTATTAAATTTTTTTTTGGAGGCATTAAAAATGCAAAAATTTAAATCAGTTGAAGAATTAGTTCATCAACTGAAACCTGAAAAACCGATTTACTGTATAAGAAAAAATTCTATTAAATCAGCTGTTAAACTATTCTTAAACAAGTTTCCAGGAAAAATTTTATATGCAGTCAAAACTAATCCACACCCAGAGGTAATAAAAACAATCATAGAAAGTGGAGTTAAGCAATTTGATGTTGCATCAATTGAGGAAATTAAAAATATTAGAACTTTTAGCAATACTGCTAAATGCTCTTATATGCATACTGTTAAGAGTAGAGAAAGTATTAAAGAGGCATATTTTAAATATGGTGTAAAAACTTTTTCAATAGATACTAGAGATGAATTGATTAAAATAATTGAAAGTACAAAAAATGCTAGAGATTTAGAATTATTTGTAAGAGTTGCTGTTTCAAATGAACATGCAGAAATTGATTTATCAAAAAAATTTGGTGCTTTAACCTCTGAAGCAATAGGTTTGTTAAGACTTGTAAAACAACATGCTAAAAAGATTGGTTTAAGTTTTCACGTTGGTTCACAATGTATGCATCCTATTTCTTATTCAAAAGGAATTACCGAAATTGGAAACGTAATTAAAAAAACAAAAATTATCCCAGATTATATTAATGTAGGCGGAGGTTTCCCAACTATCTACCCTGATTTAATACCTCAATCACTAAGTCATTATTTCAAAGAAATTGAAAAAAGCTTAGAAAATTTAAAACTTAAAAAACTTCCAGAAATTATTTGTGAACCTGGTAGAGCTCTAGTAGCTGAAAGTGGTTCAACAGTTGTGAGAGTTAATTTAAGAAAAAAACAAAAGCTTTATATAAATGATGGCACATATGGAACTCTTTTTGATGCAGGTACACCAAATATTGTATTTCCATCTAAAATGATTAAAGAAAATTCAAATAAAATAATTTCAAAAAAATTAACTGCTTTTGATTTCTTTGGACCAACATGTGATAGTATGGATTACATGAAGGGACCTTTTTTGCTTCCAAATAATATTAAAGAAAATGATTATATTGAACTTGGCCAACTTGGGGCATATGGATTAACATTTAGAACTCAGTTTAATGGTTATTATTCAGATGAAATTTACGAAGTTGAAGATAAACCAATAATGACAATGTATGATAAAGACATTAACAAAGCTAACATGGTAGCTTAATGTCAGGTCAAAAAAATCCAGGTCATAACATTAAAAGAGATTTCTTAAAAAATCCTGTTGAGCACATCGATATAACTTCATTTGATAGTAGAAAAATCATATCCTCAATGAAAAAAATGTCATTTGTTTCTAGAGAAACAGCAAATGCTGCAAATATTTATAACGAGATGCTTAAAGATAAAGATTGTACAATTTTTCTAACATTAGCAGGATCCACATCAGCCGCGGGATGTATGAATATTTATAAAGATTTAGTCAAATATAATATGGTAGATGCAATTGTTGCAACTGGCGCCTCAATAGTAGATATGGATTTCTTTGAAGCTCTTGGTTTTAAACATTATCAAGGCTCACAATTTCAAGATGATACTGAGTTGAGGGAAAACTATATAGATAGAATTTACGATACTTATATAGACGAAGAAGAACTTCAAATGTGTGATAAAATTATATATGAAATCGCAAATAACTTAGAAGCAAGAAGCTATACTTCGAGAGAGTTCATTTATGAAATGGGAAAATATTTAAAAAATAACTCAAAAAAAAAAGACTCTTTAATTGAAACCGCTTTTGACAACAATGTACCCATTTTCTGCCCTGCTTTTACAGACTCGAGTGCAGGATTCGGATTAGTTATGCATCAAGAACAAAATCCAAAAAAACATATGACAATAGATTCAATTAGAGAATTTAGAGAACTTACAGAAATAAAAATCAAATCTAAAGGTTCTGGATTATTTATGATTGGTGGTGGTGTTCCTAAAAACTTTATTCAAGATACTGTTATTTGTGCAGAACTATTAGGAAAAAATGTGGACATGCATAAATATGCTGTTCAAATTACTGTTGCTGATAGTAGAGATGGAGCTTGTAGTAGTTCAACTTTAAAAGAGGCGAGTTCTTGGGGCAAAGTTGATGTGACGAAAGAACAGATGGTGTTTGCAGAAGCTACAAGTGTTTTGCCATTAATTGCTAGTGATGCTTACCATAAAGGTGAGTGGAAAAATAGAGCTAGAAAAAACTTTACAAAAATTTTCGTATAAAATTGAAATATCTCTCAAATAAAAACGGTTTCTTAGGAATTGACAATAAATTTAACTTTAAAGAAAAAGCTGTAATTGTTCCATTTGGTTTGGAAAAAACAGTAAGTTACGGAGGAGGAACTAAAAATGGACCAAAAGAAATTATAAGAGCATCTCATCAAGTCGAGCTATATGATGAAGAGCTCAATTGTGAACCTTACAAGAAAATAGGCATTAAAACTCTTAAACCCTTTAAAATTGATAAAAGTATAAATAAAGCACTTTATAAAATCTCAAGAATTAATAAAGAGATTTTAGATAAAAAACTTTTCCCAATGACTTTAGGTGGAGAACATTCAATAACACCTGGATGTATTGTCCCTTTTACTAAAAAATATAAAAATATTTGCCTTTTACATTTTGATGCTCATGCAGATTTACGTCAAAGTTATAATGGAGAAAAGTTTTCACATGCTTCAGCAATTAGAAGGTGTTTGGATTTTAAAAATGTTTCATTAATTTCGTTTGGTATAAGAAATATTTCAGAAAGTGAAATCCCATTTTTAAAAAAAAATTCCTCAAGAATAAATATTTTTTGGGCAAAAGATAAAAAGAAATGGAATTTATCAAAATTTAAAAAATTGATTAAAAACAAAACTGTTTATCTTACATTTGATGTAGATGGATTAGACTCAAGTATTATGCCGGCAACTGGCACACCTGAACCAGGAGGACTTTTTTGGGATGAAACATTGAATATAATAAGAATTGCTGCAAAAAATTCCAAAATAGTTGGTGCAGATATTAACGAACTATCTCCAATTAAAGGGTTTAATTCCTATAATTTTCTGGTTGCAAAGTTAGCTTATAAAATTTTGTCTTATAAATTTTTATATTAAATTTTAATTGGTTTAATAATTTTCAATAATAATTTAAATGGTACTAACATTATTAAAGCAACTAAAATTTTTACTGCTAAATCTCCAAGAGATAAAGTAACCCAAGGTACTCCTGTTGCATAAAATGATATTGAGAAAAATAAAAATGTGTCTACTGTCGATCCAATTAATGATGATGTAAGTGGAGCCACAAACCACTCTTTTTTTCTTAATCGATCGAAAATTTGAATATCTAATAATTGAGCAGTAATAAAAGCTGTACCTGAACCTATTGCAATCCTTATAGAGATTAAATCTGCAAAATCAGTCGAAAATATTAATGTAAATATAATTCCTATAAAAAATCCTAAATATACTATTTGTCTTGCTTTCGATTTGCCATAAGACCTATTTGCTAAATCTGTAATTAAAAAAGCTATTGGGTAACTAAATGCCCCATAAGTCAAAATTTCGTTTAGACCATAGTAGTTCACTGGGAACTGAACTAAATAGTTAGAAGAAAGTACAACAAACCCCATCATAATAGATAGAGTAATAAATAATTTATTCATTAAGCTGATTTAGCTATAGGCTTCTTTTTAAAAGGAGATTTAATTAATATGACTTTTTTTAATTTTTTTAATCTTGGAGATAAGTTTTTATTTTTTACAGCCTTTAAGAATTCATCAAAACTCCCTTTTTTGTCTACCGATCTTACACCTGAATTACTTACTGTTAGTCTTAAACTTCTTCCAGCAAGTTCACTAGTGAATTTTACTTTTTTAAGATTTGGTAAAAATCTTCTTTTTGTCTTGTTATTAGCATGACTAACGTTATGACCTTTCATAGGAATTTTACCAGTAAGTTCACATTTTTTTGACATAATAATTGTGTTTATATAAAGTGAGATTTTGAAGGCGTCAAGTTTAATACATTTAAGAAATAGTTTTATTTCCCACAATTTCTGTGAAATTTTTAACACCATCTCTTAATAACAATTCTTTTAAGTCTTTTTTAATCATACCAGCAATATTAGGTCCTTGAAATACCATGCCGGTATATAATTGAACATAATCTGCTCCTAATAAAAATTTATCATAAGCAGCTTTACCAGAGTCAACACCTCCCACTCCAATTATTTTTATTTTACCTTTTACTAAATTGAAGAATTTACTTATCAAAAGATTTGATTTTTTTTCTATTGGTTTTCCCGATAAACCACCTTTTTGATGTTTCTGGATATTTTGAAGAGTTTCTCTAGAGGCCTCAGATGTATTTGAAATTATTATTGCACTTACATCATTTTCT
>CACJED010000005.1 GCA_902592285.1 uncultured Pelagibacteraceae bacterium
TAAAAAAATAAATAAAAAAATTACTAATAAAAAAATAAAATATTTTGCTTCTTTAATCATCACATTTTTTCAGGAGATTCAACACCAATAATATCCATGCCCATTTTTATTACATTTGAGATAGCTTTAAGAAAAATTAATTTTTCTTGAGATATTTTTTTTTGATCATTTATAAATCTTTTTTCAGGATTTTCTTTGCCAAGATTCCAATATGAATGAAATTCAGATGCTAGTTCATATAAATATACAGGTATTCTATGTGGCTCTAGATTTGAGCTTGCAGTATCTATACATTTTGGCCATTCAGAAATTTTTTTTAAAATTCTTATTTCATCACTAGAATATACTAAATTGATATTATCTAATTCAATTTTTGAATTTAAATTTTTTCCAGCATGTCTATATACTGATGAAATTCTAGCATAACAATATTGAACATAGTATAATGGATTATCTTTGGATTTTTCTTTTACTGCATCAAAGTCAAAATCTAGCTCCACATCACTGCTTCGATTTAGCATAATAAATCTAGTTGCATCTTTTCCTACTTCATTAATTAAATCATCAACTGTGATGTAATCACCTTTTCTTTTAGACATTTTAAATGGTTTGTTATCTTTAATTAATTTTACAAGCTGACTAATTTTACAAATCAATTTATCTTTTTTACCTGATAAAGCTTCAACTGATGAAGAGATTCTCTTAATGTAACCAGCATGATCTGCACCAAGTATATTTATTAAATAATCAAATTGACGATCAACTTTATTTTTATGATAAGCTACATCGCATGCAAAATAAGTCCAAGCTCCATCTGATTTTTGTAATGCTCTGTCTTTATCATCACCGAAATCAGTAGATTTAAACAATAACTGTTCTCGTTCTACCCAGTTTTTATCGTTTTCTCCCTCTGGAGCCTTAATTTTTCCTTTGTAGACAAACTTTTTTTTTTCTAAAAATTTAATTACATTTTCAACTTCATTGTTCAAAGCAATACTTTTTTCACTTATAAAATTATCATGATTTATACCAAGACTCTTGAGGTTTCTTTTAATTAAGAAGAGTGCCTGTTCAATAGATAAAGTTGTTAATTTGTCACTTATTTTATCATAATTATCAAAATTTATATCTGGATTATCTGAAAGTATATTTTTCGCAAAATCAATCAAGTAATCCCCTGGATATAAGTCAGAATTGTCTTGTGGAAATTTCTCATCAAATTTTAACTCCTTAATTCTAAAATAGACAGATTTAGTAAAATTTATAATCTGATTACCATAATCATTAACATAATATTCTTTGGTAACTTTATGTTTATTAAAAGTTAAGACATTAGAAATTACATCTCCCAAAATTGCTCCTCTACAGTGACCCACATGCAAAGGCCCTGTTGGATTAGCTGAAACAAATTCAACTAAATAATTATTTTTTTTCTCTTTCTCATTTATTCCAAATTTTTTATCATTATTAATAATTTCTTTTGTAAAATTTGACCAAAAAGACGGTTTAAATTTGATATTTATGAAACCAGGTTTAGCAATAGATATCGTATCAATTTGTTCATCAATATTTTTAATTTCATCTACAATTTTTTCTGCCAATTGTATCGGAGATATTTTATTTACTTTTGATAAAACCATTGCAACATTTGTTGAAATATCACAATCAAATTTTGAAGGAGGAATTTCTGCATTAATACTATTTAAAGTTTCTGGGACTACTAATTGATTTTTTTTATTTAAGTCAACAATAATTGATTTGATCTTATTTAAATATAGTTCAAAAATATTCATTTATTATCGTTATAAAGGTTAATAGCATATCTATCTGTCATGCCAGATATAAAATCTGAAATAGCTCTATATTTGTCTTTAGTCAATTGCTCTTTAGTAAGAAATTTTCTAGGATTTAATTTAATTATCTTAAATAATTTCTTAATTATCATTTTGCCTCTTTGATTCTTGCTTAATACTGATTTATTATCGTACATACGATGCCTTAAAAAAGATTTTATTTCTTGTTCTGAATTTTCTATTTTATTTGAGAAAGAAACTATTGATTGATTTGATTTTATAATATCTTTTAATGATTTAATTTTAAATTTCTTAATATTATTTTCTGTATTACTTAATAAATCTTTAATCATTATGTCTATTGAGTCTCTAATTATTTGATAAATAGCAATTTTATAATTCTTTTTATTAATTTTTTTTTTATATTTTTTGTAAATATTTTTAAAAAAATCTAATTCTATCAACTCCTCAAGTTTAAATAAATTTGCTTTAATTCCATCTTGGATATCGTGATTATTATAAGCAATATCATCTGATATAGCAGATATTTGAGCTTCTAACGAAGAGTAATTACTGAAATTAATCTTATTTTTAAAAATTTTTAATCCAATAAGTTTTTTTATTGCACTTAAATCATCAATAGGCCCATTGTGCTTCAAGAGACCGTCTAATGTTTCAATAGTTAAATTTAGTCCATCAAATTTAAAATACTTATTCTCTAAAAACATTACTATTCTTAATGTCTGTAGATTATGATCAAAGCCACCATAGTTTTGCATACACTCATCTAGGGCATCTTCGCCTGCATGACCAAATGGTGTATGTCCTAAATCATGAGCAAGACTTAATGTTTCAGCTAAATCTTCATTTAGTCTTAAGTACTTAGCAATTGATCTAGCTATTTGAGCAACTTCAATTGAGTGAGTAATTCTAGTTCTGAAGTGATCCCCTTCGGTGTTAACAAATACTTGGGTTTTATGCTTTAATCTTCTAAATGATGCGCTGTGAATTATACGATCTCTATCTCGCTGAAAAGGAGATCTATATTTTGAAATAACTTCTTTATTGAGTCTACCTTTGCTTTTAAATACGCCTAACAAAATGTCTTTTTTCATCCTTTAATTTAAATAATTAAGTATTATATTAGTAATACCAGTGTTCAGACATGATTAAAGAAATTAAATTTACGGATAAAGCTTTAAAACAAATAGATAATTTGTTGTCCAAAAAAGATAAAGGATCATTCTTTAGAATCGCAATTAAAGGTGGAGGTTGCTCTGGTTTTCAATACGAATTTACTTTTGATAAATCAAAACAAAAAGATGATTTAAATTATCAAAATATTTTGATTGATAAAACTTCAGCTGATTTGCTTAAAGGAGCTGAAGTTGATTACGTATCTGAGTTAATTGGTGCACAATTCAAAATATCCAATCCACAAACCAAATCTTCTTGTGGTTGTGGAGTTTCTTTCTCACTTTAATGCTCATTTCATCTTGGAATGTAAATTCAGTACGCGCTCGTATTGAAAATATCAAAAGTTACCTTCTTAAATATAAACCAGATATATTAATGATGCAGGAAATTAAGACAGAAGATGTTAATTTTCCTTATGAAGATTTTTCCTCAATGGATTACGAAAGTCATGTGTTTGGCCAAAAGAGTTACAATGGTGTTGCAATTATATCAAAGGGAAAGTTAAAAAATATAAAGACAGACTTGATTAAAGATAAACTAAAACAATCAAGAATAATTTCTGCTGAAATTGAGTATAGAAAGAAGGTTGTCCAATTAATAAATATATACACACCTAATGGAAATCCCGTTGATACAGAAAAATATGATTATAAAAAGAAATGGATGGACCAATTAATAAAACAATTAAAAACATTATCTAAAAAAAATTCTAATATAATTCTAGCTGGTGATTTCAATGTTATTCCATCTGCAGAAGATGTTTATAATGTAAAAAATTTTGAGGATGACGCTTTATATAGATTAGAGATAAGAAAAAAATTTAGAGAAATGCTTAATCTAGGTTTAAATGATGTTTATAGACATTTTAACGAAACAAAAGAAGGTTATACTTATTGGGATTATATGAGAGGAGCATGGCAAAAAAATAACGGTATGAGAATAGATCACTTCTTAGTATCAAATTCTTTAATCGATCAAATTAAATCTATAAATATAAACAAAGACCCAAGAGGAAGAGAAAAACCCTCTGACCACACTCCAATTGAAATTAAATTAGCTTAACGATTTTATTTTATCAACTAACTCCTCGTTAATATTACGAGGACCTTTGTCTTGTCTGTTTTTATGTCTTCTTTCACCAGGCAATCTAACTTCGCCCATTGATTTCATTTTATTAAAGAAATCATCAGCATGTTTCTGCCAGTTTGTTCCTGAAGTTTTATCTGGTGATATAGCCAAAATAAATTCACCTCCACTTGGTGGACCACCATCATTATTATCTTTAGCAGCTGTTTCAAAACTAAAATTATCACCAACTAATGCTCCAGCCATCAATTCAACCATCATCGCTATTGCAGATCCTTTGTAACCTCCAAAAGGTAATAATACACCTCCATCAGCTATTTCTCCTGGATCAATAGTTTCTTTGCCTTCTTTTGTTAAACCAGTACCAAGAGGAACTTTGTGCCCTTCTCTTTTAGCAACTTGAACTTCACCCATAGCCATTGATGCAGTTGCCATATCATATACCACTGGAGTTTTTCCAGGTCTCGGCCACGCAAACGAGATAGGATTTGTTCCAAATAATGGTTTTATCGCTCCAGCAGGTGCTACTGCAGGCTTGTATGATGTGCAAGCAAAAGCAACTAAACCCTCTTCTGCTAATTTTTCTGTCTCAGGCCACATCGCTGCCATATGATGAGAATTGTTAATCGCAAGTACTGCAACACCATTTTCTTTTGCTGCTTTAGCTAGCTCAGGCAATCCTTTATTTAAAACAACAGGCGCTAAACAATTATTACCTTTAATTTTTATGACTGATGGTGAAATTTTTATGACCTCTGGCTTTCCTTTACCATTAATTTTACCACTTTTTAATCCACTTACATAGGCAGGCAATCTAAATAAACCATGAGATAATGACCCATCACGCTCAGCATTTCTAATTAAATCTGACAGAATAGATGCTGTTTCATCATCACATCCATTGGCTAATAAAGTCTTCTTTGCTAAATCAAATATTTCATCTAATGAAAGGGATACTGTACTCATCCCTTTATTAGATATTATTTATGATAAAATATCAATTTTAAATTAACAGCCTTTAAAAGATTTTGACATGTTGCTAATTAAATCAAAATATAAATCTTTACCTGAATTAAGTGTAGCTCCTAATGGATCTATAACACCCGTGCTAATATTCATATCTTTTGCAACTGCATTAATTATATCAGGATTAAATTGAGGTTCAGAAAATACACAACTTACTTTGTCATGTTCAATTATTTCTCTAATTTCTGCTAATTGTTCTGCTCCAGGCATAACATCTGTATTAACAGTGAAAGCACCTAATACATTTACATCAAACCTTTTTTCAAAATATTGATAGGCATCATGGAAAACGATTGATTTAAAATCTTTGTTTAATTCAGATTTCACTTTTTTAGTTAGTTTATCTAAATCATTATGTGCTTTCTTTAAATTAGCTTTGTATTTAGTAGCATTTTTTTGATCATTTTCGATCAAGTGTTCTGCCATTTCGCTCAAAATCACTTTTGCATTCATTGGGTCTAACCAAATATGAGGATCATACTCTCCATGAGCATGCCCTTCATGTCCGTGCTCATCATGACCATGATCATCATGGTCGTCCTCTTTATGACCTTCTTTATCATGATCGTGATCATCATGGTCATCCTCTTTATGACCTTCTTTATCATGATCGTGATCATCATGGTCGTCCTCTTTTTTAGCTTGATCATCGTGTCCATGATCGTCATGTTCATCAAATATGTTTCTTTCTCTAAATTTTAATTTTGTTAACCCTTTAATTTCTAATAATTCAATCTTTTCAGCTTTTTTAGCTATTGAATTTAATGGTTTCTCTAAAAAATTTTCCAGATCTTCACCAACCCAAAATATTAAATCAGCTTCTTGTAGCATTTTCGCATGTGAGGGTTTTAAAGCAAATCCATGAGGAGAAGCATATCCATCTACAATAATATCTGGTTTAGCTACTCCATCCATTAAATAACTTGCTAATGAATGAATTGGTTTAATTGAAGTAACTACTTTAATTTCAGCATTTGCTGGTACAAAAATAGTTAAGAATGATAGTATTGATAAGATAAATGGTAATTTTTTAATGTTTTTCATATGTTGTATATTTAAATTGTTATAATATAACACTCTGTAATAATATAACATGTATTAGTCAAGGAATAAAATGAGCTCAGACCAAAATATACTTGTGAAGTTAAATAAAGCTGGTTTTAATTTAAATAACAAATGGCTTGTGAAAGGAGTATCTCTTCAAGTTGAAAAAGGTAAAATAGTTACTCTTATTGGTCCAAATGGATCAGGTAAAAGCACAACAGCTAAAATTGCTCTAGGTATTTACAAAAAAATCGATGGTTCAGTTGAAAAATACACTAATAAAGTTGGGTATGTTCCTCAGAAAATTTCAATAGATTGGACATTGCCACTAAGAGTAAATGATTTCATGGTGTTAACTGAAAGTCTTAATAAGGAAACAATCGATGAAGCTTTGTCACTGACTAGTGTTATACATCTTAAAGATAAAAATCTAGGTGACTTATCTGGTGGAGAATTTCAAAGAGTATTACTTGCAAGAGCTATTTCAAAAAAACCAGAACTATTAGTTCTTGATGAACCGGTGCAAGGAGTAGATTTTACTGGTGAGATTGCTCTTTACGAACTAATCAAAAAAATTTCAGATGAGCTGAATTGCGGAATTTTACTAATTTCTCACGACTTACATACGGTAATGAGTGCTACTGATCATGTTGTTTGTTTAAATGGTCATGTCTGTTGCTCAGGTTCTCCTATAGAAGTAGCAAAAAATAATGAATATAAAGCTTTGTTTGGTGAACAAGCTTCTCAAATTTTATCAAGATATGAACATAGACACGATCATATCCACACTAGTGAAGGTGAGATAAAGAAGAATTAAATGTTAGATGATTTTTTTATAAGAGCTTTAATAGCAGGTATTGGTGTTGCCATAGTTACAGGTCCTCTTGGATGTTTTGTTGTTTGGAGAAGGTTATCTTATTTTGGAGATACACTAGCCCACTCTGCATTACTTGGTGTCACTCTAGCTTATTCAATGGAATTTAATATAGCATTTTCAGTATTTATAATTTCATCCTTAATAGCTTTAACATTAATACAACTACAAAAAAGAACCAATCTACCAGGTGATGCTTTGCTTGGTCTTTTGGCTCACTCATCACTAGCTGTAGGACTGGTAGTTATAGGTTTTTTATCGTTTATTAGATTTGATATTATGGGATTATTATTTGGAGATATATTGGCAGTTACTGTTGATGATCTTTTAATAATTTGGATTGGAGGGGCATTAATCCTCTTAGTTTTAAAATTAATTTGGAAACCTTTGTTTGCATCAACAGTTAATTATGAATTAGCAGAAGCTGAAGGATTAAATCCAGATCGTGCAAAAGCAATATTTACAATCTTGATGGCTGCAATCATTGCGATTTCAATAAAGATGGTTGGTTTATTATTAATTACTGGAATGTTAATTATACCAGCTGCAATGGCTAGAAATATTTCATCAAGTCCTCAGAAAATGGTGATATATTCAATTATTGGTGGATTATTATCTGTGATTTTAGGATTATTTTCTTCATTAGAATTTAATACTGCATCAGGGCCTTCGATAATAGCTGCTTCTTTGTTCTTATTTATCTTATCTTTATTAAATATAAAACAATCGATTAAATTGAAAAATTAATGAGGAATCAGTAAAGTGAATAAAATGCAAAATCTTTCAAAAAATCAGCAAATTATTTTTGATTTAATCGATAAATCAAATGAACCAATGAAGGCTTATGCGATACTTTTTAATGTTCAAAAAAAAGGTATCAAAGCTCCATTACAGGTTTATCGAGCATTAGATAAGTTAGTTGAAATAGGAAAAATTCATAAAATTGAAAGTAGAAACGCTTTTATTGCATGTCAAAATTCAAGTTGTCAGGTGTCAAAAGCTACTGCTTTTTCTATATGCGAAAGCTGTGAAAAGGTAACAGAAATTAATAATTCCAGTCTTTCAAAGTATCTATCAAATTTTAAAGATAGAGCTGGTATGAAATATAGTAAATATAATCTTGAATTTTTTGGTTTATGCAAAAAATGTATAACTAAATAAATTTAAATTATTAATGATATTTTTTACTTTAAAAATTGTACTTGCAGCAATCATAATAGCTTTTGCTAGTTGGCTGTCAGGTCAAAACCCCAAATTGGCAGGATTTATTATTGCTCTACCGCTTGTATCACTTATAGCTATCGCATTTTCTTACTATGAACATAATGATGTGGAAAAAACAGTGCTTTTCACTAAAAGTATATTGGTTGCTATACCTGTAAGTTATCTATTTTTTTTACCCTTCTTCTTTGCAAAATCTTTAAATATGAATTTCTTAATGATTTATGGTGCAGGCCTAGGATTGTTAATTGTTGGTTTCTTTATACACAAATATATCGCTAATTTTTTATAAAAATAGAAAGGATAATTATGTCTAAAAATAACTATATAAAATGGATAAGTACATTTTTAGTTTTAATTGGTATTCTATTAACAAACCTAAATATATATCCTTTAAATATATACTTTCACGGATTAGGTGTTGTTGGATGGACTATCGCTGGATTTATTAGCAAAGATAAAGCAATCTTAACAAACTTTGGATTACAAATTCCATTGTTCTTGGTAGGGATTTATAAAATAATTATTTAAATTAAAGAATAACCCGAGGCTCTAACTGTTCGAATTAACTCTTTTTTACCTTCAATATTGATTGATTGTCTTAGTCTTCTAATATGAACGTCAATAGTTCTACTTTCTACATTCACATTATTAGGCCAAACAGTTTCGAGAATTTGATCTCGAGAATAAACTCTTTTTGGATTTGTTAAGAAGAACTCTAATAATCTAAATTCTGTAGGGCCAAGTTGAATTTCTTTATCTGATCTAAAAACTCTTTTTTCTATTCTATCTAATTTTAAATCTTCAAATATTAGTTCATTTGCAACAACTTTAGGATCAGATCTTCTTAGAACAGCTTTTATTCGAGCAGATAGCTCATTAAAACTGAATGGTTTTGTGACATAATCATCTACACCACTTTCAAGACCTTTTATCTTGTCTTCTTCCTCTCCTTTGGCTGTAAGCATAATGATAGGAAGGCTCTTAAAATTACTGTCTCTTCTAATATTTTTACAGATATCTATCCCTGATAAATCCGGTAGCATCCAATCTAATAAGAGTAGATTAGGTTCAAATTTTTTTAATTCTTTTAAACCCTCATTTCCGTTTAATGATGAAGAGACAACAAATCCCTCTTTCTCTAAATTATGTTGGACTAATTGAACTATTGAAGCTTCATCTTCAATAATAAAAATTTTTCCTTTCATCTAATTATTCTTGGATTACTTTGCCCTTTGGTCTACTGCCTTTTAGATATTCACCTTTTACTAAATAACATACTGTCTCAGCGATATTCGTTATATGATCACCTGCTCTTTCAAGATTTTTTGTTGCAAAAATTAAATGTGTAGAAAAATCTAAGTTTTTTTTATCTTTAGATAAAAAGTCAATTACACTTTCCATTGCGATATATGTTAAATCATCAACTTGTTCATCTTTTTCCCAAACTTCTTTTGCCTTATCAAAATTTTTATTTACATAACTATCAAGAACATCATTTAATTGTTTCATGACAAGCTCTCCAAGTCTTTTTAAATTTCCCAACAATTCATCAGGTAAATCTAATGGTAAAGGCTTAACTTTTTTTGCATTACTTTTTGATAGATCCCCTATTCTCTCTAAATCTTGTGAAATTTTTAATGAACTTATAGTCTCTCTTAAATCAATTGCCATAGGTGCTCTTTTAACTAGTAAATTCATTATTTGAGTATCTATTTTAGATCTAAATTTGTTAATCTCTTCATCACTTTTAATTATTTTATCAATTGAGTCCTTATCAACTTTAATTACAGCATCCATTGCGTCACTCAATTGAGACTCGGTTAAGCTACCCATTTTAATTAACGAGTCTTTAAGGAACTGAAGTTCTTCTTCGTAAGACTTTACTGTGTGTTCATTGCTCATAATTTATCCAAATCTACCTGTAATATAGTCTTGTGTCATTTTATTGTCAGGATTTTTAAAAATTTTCTCAGTTTTTCCAACTTCAATTAACTTTCCTAGGTGGAAAAACCCTGTTTTTTGTGAAACACGTACAGCCTGAGCCATTGAGTGTGTCACTATTACAATCGTATAAGTTTTTTTTAATTCATCAATTAATTCTTCAATTTTTGCAGTAGCAATTGGGTCTAATGCTGAGCATGGTTCATCCATTAAGATCACTTCAGGGTTAACAGATATAGCTCTCGCTATACAAAGTCTTTGTTGCTGTCCTCCAGATAAACTTGTACCTGGTTCATCTAGTCTATCTTTAACTTCTTCCCATAAAGCAGATTTTTTTAAACTGTTCTCAACAATTTGATCTAGTTCGTTTTTGGTTTCACCTTTTCCATGAATTTTAGGACCATACGAAATATTATCATATATACTTTTTGGAAATGGATTTGGCTTTTGAAAAACCATTCCAACTCTTTCTCTTAATGAGACAACATCCAGATCTTTATCATTAATATTCATGCCATCCATTTCAATATTTCCAGTAACTTTACAAATATCAATCACGTCATTCATTCTGTTAATGCATCTTATAAAAGTTGATTTACCACATCCAGATGGACCAATTAAAGCAGTCACTTCTTTTTCATTTAAATCCAAATTAACATCAAACAATGCTTGTTTATCACCATAATAAACATTTAAATTTTTTGATTTTATCTTAACATTACTCATTTAATTCCATCGTTTTTCAAATTTTTGTCTTAAGTATACTGCAATAAAATTCATTACAATTAAAAAGCTTAAGAGCATCATAATTGTTGCTGAAGTTTTTTCAACAAAGCCTCTTTCTGCAGACTCTGACCATAAATATACTTGAACAGGTAAAGAAGATGATGGATCAACTGGACTTGACGGTATGTCAACAACAAATGCCACCATTCCAATTAATATAAGTGGTGCTGTTTCACCTAATGCTTGAGCTAATCCAATTATAGTTCCTGATAAAGTGCCTGGTAGTGCTAACGGTACTACATGGTGAAAAACAGATTGAAATTTAGAAGCACCAACTGCTAGAGCGCCCTCTCTTATTGAAGGTGGAACAGCTTTTAATGATGCTCTGCAGGGAATTATAATTCTTGGTAAAGTCATTAACGCTAAAGTTATTCCAGCAACTAATGGTGTTGATCTCGGTAATTGGATAGTTGCAAGTAAAATTTGTAGAGCAAGTAAACCGTAAACAATAGATGGCACTGCTGCTAAATTATTTATATTAATTTCAATAAAATCTGTAATCTTATTTTTTGGAGCGAACTCTTCCAAGTAAATTGACGCTAGGACAGCTACTGGAAAAGCTAATAATAAACAAATTAAAATACTATAAAATGATCCAACTAAAGCTCCACCTATACCTGCTAGTTCTGGATCTCTAGAGTCACCATTGTTAAAGAAATAATTATTAAAATTTTTACTTATCTTTTTATTTTCAACAAAATAATCATAAATAACTAATTGAAAGTCAGAAATTCTTCTTCTTTCTTCAGGTAAATCTCTTGGATAATTACCTTTATGTAATTGATCAATGTCATCAGAGGCTGTTAAATCTAATGTGATTGTTTTACCTATTAAGTTATTATCATTTAAAAAAGCTTTTTTAATCTCAATTTCAGCATCACCACTAAATAGTTTTAATAATTCATCTTCCTCGTCTCTATCTTTTGCTGGATAAGCCTTTATTAAATTTTCAATCATTACATCGTAAAAATCAGCTTCCATTATTTCTTCCTGGGGTGCACCATTTTGAATTTCTAGTAATTCCTGATCAAAAAAAACTTCAGTGGTAATTACTGTTTTTTTAAAGGCTGAACTTCCTTTTGAGAAAATATTTTGAACTAAAATAACGACAAATAACAAAGCAACAAAGATAGATGTTAATCCGTAAAATCTAAATCTTTTTTCTGCTCGGTGTCTTTTTTTTAATCTTTCTTCTTTAGTCATACTTCTCTCTATATTTTTTGACTGCTCTTTGAGCGATATAATTCAATATTAATGTTGCTATAAATAATGTAAGTCCTAAAGCAAAAGCGGATTGAGTTTTCGGACTATCAAATTCTTGGTCACCAACAAGTATCATTACAATTTGAGTTGTAATTGTTGTAGTAGACTCTAAAGGGTTAATTGTAAGATTTGCAGCAAGGCCAGCTGCCATGACAACTATCATTGTTTCACCTATCGCTCTTGATACTGCTAATAAAACTGATCCTATTATCCCTGGAAGAGCCGCAGGGATTACGACTTGTTTAATAGTTTCTGATTTAGTGGCTCCTACAGCATATGAACCATCTCTTAATGATTGTGGTACAGAATTAATTACATCATCAGATAAAGATGAAACATATGGAATAATCATTATTCCCATAATTAATCCTGCGGCTAAAGCACTTTCAGATGAAACAGTTAATCCTAAATTTTCACCTACTTGTCTAAAAAAAGGTCCAACAGTTAATGCAGCAAAGAAACCATAAACTACAGTTGGTATTCCAGCTAAAATTTCAATAATTGGTTTTGAAATTCTTCTTACTTTAATTGAAGCATATTCAGCCATGTAAATTCCTGAAAATAGGCCAATAGGAACAGCTACTAACATCGCAATAAAAGCTATGAAAGATGTCCCTGCAATTAATGGAATAAAGCCAAAAGCATCTTTTAACTCTTCAAATTCAGCTGCAGTTATTGATGAGGCATCTCTAACAAAGGCTCTTTGAGGACTCCAATTTGTACCAAATAAATAATCAAAAATATTAATGACTGAAAAAAACTTTATACTTTCAAAAAGTAGTGAAAATATTATTCCGAGAGTAGTCAAAATTGCTATTAAGGAAGATACAAACAATAAACCTTTTAATATAACTTCCACATCGTCTCTAGCTTTATTGTTATTTTTTATTTTTTTTAATGAGTAAATAACTGAGACTATAATTATTCCAAAAATTAAAACTACTTTTGAATTTGTAAAAAGATTTATAAATTTTGCATAAGCAAGAGCACTTTCTTTTAATATACTGTCTATATCTCCAAAAAAGGTACCTAAATGAATAGCTTTAATTTTTTCATATATTAAATTTGCTTCATTTTTATCACTAAAAATTGCACCTTGATTTGCGGCTGTTTCAATAATTATAGATTTAATAATTACAGGTTCAAATAATGACCAGACTAATAAAAATACTAATGCTGGTATTGAACACCATAAAACAAGATAGTATCCATAAAATTTTGGTAGAGCATTTAATTTGATATCATCTTTGATAGAAATGGTTTTAGTTTTTGATTTTCCATAGAAGAACAAAGAGACAGAAAATATAGTAATTAAAAATATAAGAACGATGTTCATTCGTCCCGAGTGATATATTCTTAATGTTACAGAAATATTACAAATTAAATCTAAGATTGAATAAACAAAAAAGGCCAGTGATTACTGGCCTTTTTTTGGGGATAAATGAAAATTATTTTAACTTGATTGTATTCAGATCTACTGCAGCAGTTCTAGTAACTTTGTATTTATCTGAAGCTAAAGGAACAAGTCCTATTTCAGCTAAATAACCTCTGTTACTCATTGCTTTTTTTGAGGTAAATTCTTTAAGAAACTCTTTAATGCCTGGAATTACTCCAATGTGAGCTTTTTTTACATAAAAGAACAATGGTCTTGCAATTGGATAAGAATAATCTTGGATACCTTCTAATGATGGCTGAACACCATTAATAGATGATGCTTTGATTTTATCCTTGTTGGCAACTAAGTAACTATAACCAAAAAAACCATATGCATCAGGATTAGATGAAAGTTTTTGTACAATTAAAGTATCATTTTCACCAGCCTCAACAGCATATCCATCTTCTCTAATTTTAGCACATTCCTTTTTAGCTTTTTTACCTTCAGCATCATAAAGAGATTTAGCTGTTTTCGTGCATCCTTTAACCATAACTAATGAATTCCATGCATCTCTAGTACCTGATGTTGGAGGTGCAACTAATATTTCAATCTTTTTATTTGGAAGGCTAGCATCTATATCACTCCAATTTTTATATGGATTTTCAATAAGTTTTCCATCAATGTCTACTTTAGATGCTAAAGCTCTCCATAATTGTTCTTTTGTGAAGTCTGCATCTGGAGCATTTACTGAGTGTGCAAATGAAATACCGTCATTACCTATTACTATTTCAATAATTTCAGCAACTCCATTTTTCTCACATAGAGCTTTTTCTTTTGTTTTAATTGCTCTTGATGCATTTGTTATATCAGGATGATTTGCTCCCACACCTGCGCAGAACAATTTCATTCCTCCACCTGTCCCTGTACTTTCGATTACTGGTGTCTTGAATTTTCCACCTTTACCAAACTTTTCAGCTACAACTGTAGCATATGGGTAAACAGTAGAAGAACCCACAATTTTTATTTGATCTCTTGCGTAACTTGTTGTTGTAAAACTAAGTACTAAAAGAAAACCTAATAAAATTTTTACTAATCTATTCATATTTCTCCTTTTTTAGATTCGTTATGCATCAATAATTAAATCTAAATTTTAAATATTTTATTAAAGGAAAGTTAAAGTTTTGTTACAAAGGCTAACTTTTTAGTTGAATTAAATTGAATTAAATTTCAAATCTACAGTAGTTCCTTGATTTTCCTCACTATTAATAATCATTTCACCTCTATGTTGAGATACTAAATGCTTAACAATAGCCAGTCCTAAGCCTGTTCCACCAACACTCCGACTTTTACTAGGGTCTACTGTGAAAAATCTTTCTGTAATTCTGTGAATAAATTCCTTGGGTATTCCTATGCCTTGATCTGAAATAGAGACAATATTTAAATCACCCTCTTTTTTCGTGGCAATTTTAATTTCTTTACCCTTCTCACTATATTTAATTGCATTATCAATAAGGTTAGTAAAAATTTCTATTAATTTATCCCGATCACCAATAATTTTGAAATTCTCAGTTTTTTGAAGATTTAAATTAATGTTATTTTTTTTAACAATGTTTTCATATGTCTTAATCACGTAACTTAGCACTTCTATTAAATCTATTTCGTGTGTAGGTCTTATATGCTCTTGTAGCTCAATCTTAGAAAGAGATAACAAATCTCTTATTAAATTTTCCATTCTCTCAGATTGAGAGCTCATTACTGGTAATAAATTAGTTACTTCAGAATTCTTTTTTAAATCAGTATTATTTTCAAATGTCTCAAGTCCCATCTTAATAGATTGAAGTGGGGTTCTAAGTTCGTGGGAAACATTTGCAACAAAATCTGATTTTAATTGTTGAAATTTATAAAATTCAGTCAAATCTCTCATAAAAAGTAAGCAAGATGGCTCATCAAAGAATAAATTATGATTATCTTGGTAAATTGTTACATTCATTCTAAGAACTGAAGGATTTCTCAATTCTATTTCAAGATCATTAGTATTTTCTCCATTGAAAGCTTTTTCAATTGAACTTAACAAGTCGGGATTTCTTAAAAATCCACTTATATTTTCATTCAACTTTGTTTGAAATCTTTCACTGGCTGAACTATTACTAAATATTATTTCCTTGGATTTGTTTAGAATTATAATTCCTTCTGGAATGTAATTTAAAAGATTATAAATAGTTTCTCTATATTTCTTACTTTCATCTTCATCTATTTTTTTATCTTCAATTTTAACTTCAGTATTAATACCTAAGACTCTTTCTTTTTTTAAAAGAAAAAATAACAAAATAGCTATTATGATTATTAAAACAAATGTTAAAAGTTCCATAAACTAATATCTCATTTAAATGTTACAGATTTGTTAAATTTAAAAAGCAACTATTTCTAATCAAAATGAGACTAAAAAAGTAATAATTAATATTAATAAAACAACAAATACAGCAGCACTTGATAAGTCTTTAATCTTTTTGATATCAGGGTCTATATCATTAGTTACTTTATCACACAGTTTTTCAATTGCAGTGTTCATTATTTCAAAAGCTAACAATAAGAAATATAATACAGATAATATAATTTTATAGTTGAAGTCTATATTTGATAAGAAAATATAAGGAATTATAAAAATACCTAATACCAATTCTAAAATAAAAGAATTTTCTTTGAGAACAATTTTTAATCCATTTAAAGAATTAATTAAATTAATGTATAATTTTTTAATCATTGTTTTACTCTACCATAAACATCTTGATATCTAACTATATCTGTTTCTTTTAAAATTGAACCAATTTGTGCTTCAATAATCTTAACTGGTTTTTTATAGGGATTTTCTATTCTGTGAACAGAACCTAAAGGAATAAAAATAGTTTCATTAGGTTTCATTCTATATTTTTTTTTATTTAAAGTAATTTTAGGATTACCTTGTGTTACTACCCAATGTTCTGCTCTATGATGATGCTTTTGTAGGCTTAAAATACCTTTTGATTTAACAGTTATTTCCTTAATTAAAAAATTTTTACCTCTGAATAAATTAACATAACTTCCCCAAGGTCGATAAAAAACATTTTTTTTATTAAAATACTTTCTTTTATTTCTTCCATACATTTTACAAATTTCTTTCCAGGATCCTAAGTCAGACCAAGGTATATTTAATTTAATAGCGTTAATATTTTTAGTTTTTTCTAAAATTGCAAAATCAAATGATTTTGAATTTATTTTAGTAAAGGATTTTTTGTTCAAATAATATATATTATTTTTATATTTCGCCTTAGTTACTGCTTCATTGCATTTTTTAAATATTTTAGGTTGGTATTTTTTAAAATTATTAATTATAGAGTCTTTTCTTAAAAAAAAATTCCAGAATTCCAATAACCTTTATTTTTAATAATCACTTTTGCTTTAGACACTTTTGGTTTTTCAACAAATCTTGATACTCTATTCAATTTTCCTTTAGTTTTTTTTGTTAAAAAATACCCAAACTCACTAGATGGTATTGTGGGTTTAATGCCGAATAAAAAGATATTGTTTTCATTTAAATAATTCTTATTTTTTTTGATCGATTGGTTAAATAAACCAGTATTTTCTATTAATAAATCTGCAGCCAAAAACATAAGTGGTTGTTGATCTGAAATATCTTTAATCAATGATGAGCTTAATATAGCAGGAGCAGTATTTTTTTTTGCAGGCTCTAAAACAATCTTAAATTTTTTAATCTTATGTTTTTTGAGATGTTGTTTAACTTGTTTAAGATATTTTGCATTTGTACTTATTATTGGAAAATCAAATAAAGATCCTTTAATTCTATCAAGGGTTTTACCTAGTAAGGTCCAATTTCCAAAATCAATAAACTGTTTTGCTTGATGGTTTTTAGCATTAGGCCAAAGTCTAGTGCCAGCACCACCACATAAAATGACTGGCCGTATTTTCATCAAATTTTAGAATATTCCTTTACTTCTTTTTTCTTACCAGGATGTGTAGGTGCACCTAAATATGCAGGTCCAACTGTTTGTGCATATTTCCAAAGTGTTCCTGATCCAAAATCAGATTTTCTTGCCTTCCATTTTTTTTTTCTAGAAGCCAACTGCCCTCGTGTTAATCGAACGTTAATTGTTCCCTTCTTAGCATCAATATCAATAACATCACCGTTACGTAGAAGAGCAATAGGTCCACCTAATGCAGCTTCAGGACCTACGTGACCTACACAAAATCCTCTTGTTGCACCCGAGAACCTTCCATCAGTTATTAAAGCAACCTTCTCTCCTTTGCCTTGTCCATAAATTGCACCAGTTGTTGAAAGCATTTCTCTCATACCTGGTCCACCTACTGGTCCTTCGTATCTAATAATTATTACATCGCCATCTTTATATTTTCTACTTTGAACTGCTTTCATTGCACTTTCTTCATTATCAAAACATCTTGCTTTTCCGGTAAATTGAAGTTTCTTTAATCCAGCAATTTTAACAATTCCACCCTCAGGTGCTAAATTTCCTTTTAATCCTACAACACCTCCATCTGGTGATAATGGCTTGTTAAAAGCTCTTAGAACTTTTTGTTTTGGGTCAAATTTAATTCCTTTTAAATTTTCTTTCATTGTTTTACCTGTGACCGTCATACAATCACCATGTATGTATCCACCATCATAAAGAGTTTTTAAAAGCATTGGTACACCACCTGCTAACCACATGTCTTTTGCAACATATTTTCCACCTGGTTTTAAGTCTGCAAGATAAGGAGTTCTTTTAAATATTTTTGCAACATCCATTAAATCAAATTTAATTCCTGCTTCATTTGCAATTGCTGGTAAATGCAAAGCAGCGTTTGTTGAGCCACCTGTAGCGGCAACAATCGTTGCAGCATTTTCTAAAGCTTTTCTTGTAACAATATCTCTTGGTTTAATTTTTTTAGCTAACAATTCCATAACCATTCGCCCACTAGCTTTTGCATATTTATCTCTTTCTTCATATGGTGCTGGTGTTCCTGCAGAGTAAGGTAAAGCTAAACCAATGGCTTCTGATACACATGCCATAGTATTAGCAGTGAATTGGCCACCACAAGCACCTGCAGTAGGACATGCAACTAACTCTAATTTTCTTAATTCCTTTGCTGACATTTGTCCTGAAGAATGTTTACCAACAGCTTCAAACACATCAACTACTGTTACATCTTTACCTTTATATTTGCCTGGGAGTATTGATCCTCCATAAATAAATACACTTGGAACATTTAATCTAACCATAGACATCATCAGTCCTGGTAAAGATTTATCACATCCTGCAATTCCTACTAATGCATCATAACAATGACCTCTCACAGTAAGTTCTGCTGAGTCAGCTATTACTTCTCTTGATATTAATGAAGATTTCATTCCTTCGTGGCCCATTGCAATACCATCAGTTACTGTAATTGTACAAAATTCTCTTGGAGTTCCTCCAGAAGCTCTAACACCTTTTTTAACTGATTGTGCTTGTCTCATTAAAGCAATATTGCATGGTGCTGCCTCATTCCATGTTGATACTACACCTACAAATGGTTTGGAAACATCTTTTTCAGTTTCACCCATTGCGTAATAAAAAGATCTATGTGGTGCCCTATCTGGGCCTAAAGAAGTATGTCTACTAGGTAATTTTTTCTTATTAAATTTCCGCATTATAAGCTTTCAATTGTTGATGATATTTTTTTGATATCATCTTTTAGATTACTATAGTTAGTTTTTTCTTGTTCAACAATATTTTTTGGGGCTCTTTGAGTAAATCCTTTATTGGATAATCTCTGAGATATCTTGTCCATTTCTTCTTGATACTTATTTTGTCTTTTAATTAAATTTTCTTTGATTAAATTTAAATCAACATTTTCATCAAAATAAATTTGAAAAATATCCCCTGAAATTACCATAGTTGCTGATGGTTTGTTTTGATCCATATCATGAAGATTATTGATACGACCAAGTTTCTTTAAGATTATTTCATTATTTTTCATTAAAATTCTATTTTTTTTTCTAATTTTACTCATTGAAATGTCAATAAATGATCCAGGACTAACATTTAATTCATTTTTATATGACCTGAGTTCAGAGATAATATTGATCATTGTTTCTACATCTCTTTGAGATTGATCTTTTTTAGCTTTAGCACTTAACCAGTTTTTGTGCATGAGGTATTGTTTATTTTTTTTATCAAATTTATTTTTTAGCCATAACTCTTCCGTTACAAAAGGGATAAATGGGTGTAACATTATCAATATTTGTTTAAATATATAGGCTGATACTTCTTTTACTTCTTTTTGGGCCTTTTTATCATCAGAATAAAGAATAGTTTTAGATAGTTCAATATACCAATCACAATAAGAATGCCATGCAAATTGATAAGCATGTTTTGCAGCTTCATCAAACCGATAATCAATTATATTTTTTTTAATTGTATTTTTAGCTTCTATTAACTCAGAGTAGATCCATTTATTTATATTTAAACTGATTTTTGGAATTTTATCTGTTTTAGTAAAATCACATTTATTTGTAATTAAAAAATTATTAGCATTCCATAATTTATTTAAAAAGTTTCTATATCCTTTTACTCGATCCTCAGAAAGTTTTACATCAGTGCCAGGAGAAGCCATTGAAAGTAATGTAAATCTTAATGCATCAGCGCTATATTTTTCTATTAAGTCTAAAGGATCAATTACATTTCCTTTTGATTTAGACATTTTTTGTCCTTTTTCATCTCTTACTAATGCATGAACATAGATATCTTTAAAAGGTTCCTTTTTTAAAAATTCCATTCCAAACATAATCATTCTAGCAACCCAGAAAAAAATTATATCAAAACCAGTAACCAAAACTGTTGTTGGATAGAATTTCTTTACATAATCTTTTTTATCAGGCCAACCTAATGTTGCAAATGGCCATAAGCCTGACGAAAACCATGTATCAAGCACATCAGGATCTCTTTTAAGTGTTACATCTTTTTTGTAATGTTTCTTTGCTTGTTTGATTGCTTCTTTTTCGTTTACCGCAACAAATATTTTTTTATCAGGTCCATACCATGCTGGTATTTGATGTCCCCACCATAATTGTCTTGAAATACACCATGGCTCAATATTATTCATCCACTGAAAATAAGTCTTAGACCAGTTTGCTGGGAAAAAATTTGTTTTTTTTAACTTAACTATTTTTTTTGCTTTAACTGCTAATTTTTTTGCATCTACAAACCATTGTTCAGTTAAAAAAGGCTCTATTACAGAATTAGATCTGTCACCATAAGGGACTTTATTTTTGATATTTTCCTCTTTAACAAAAAAACTCTTTTCTTTGAGTTCATCTAATATTTTTTTTCTAGCATCAAATCTATCTAGTCCGATATAATTTTGTGGGGCATTATTGTTAATTTTTCCTTCCTCAGTAAATACATTTATAATATCTAGATTATTTCTTTGACCCACTTCATAGTCATTAAAATCATGTGCTGGTGTTATTTTTAATGCACCTGTTCCTTGCTCAGGATCCGCATAGTTATCTTTTATAATTTTAATTTTTCTTCCAACAATAGGAATAGTTACTGTTTTACCAATAAGATATTTATATCTTTTGTCTTTAGGATTTACTGCAATTGCCGTGTCACCTAACATTGTTTCAGGTCTAGTTGTTGCAATGGTAATAAATTCTGATGAGTTTTCAATTGGATATCTTATATAATAGATTTTTGAATTCATCTCTCTTTGATCAACTTCTAAATCTGAGATAGCGGTTTTAAGAACTGTGTCCCAATTTACTAATTTTTTTGCTTTATAAATTAATTTTTTTTTGTGAAGTTCTACGAATACTTTAATAACTGATTTTGATAAATTGTTATCCATTGTAAATGCATTACGAGACCAATCGCATGAACAGCCTAATTTTTTTAGTTGGTTTATAATAATATCGCCATATTGATTTTTCCATTCCCATACTTTTTTAATAAATTTTTCTCTACCTAAATCAATCTTATTAATACCTTCACTATTCAATTTTTTTTCAACAAGAGCTTGAGTAGCGATGCCGGCATGATCTGTACCAGGTTGCCAAAGAGTTTCATAATTATTCATTCGATAATATCTGACTAAAAAATCTTGGATAGAATTATTTAATGCATGTCCCATATGCAAAGAGCCTGTTACGTTAGGAGGAGGTATTACTACTGAATATTTTTTTGAATTTTTTTTGGGCTCAAATAATTTATTTTTTTCCCAGTATTTATAAATATTCGTTTCAATTTCCAGATGATTATAACTTTTATGTTCCATTATATCCTAATTATCTTTTTATTAAAATTAACTCCTTATCTCAAATAATTGTAAAACTTAATTAAAAATCTTTTTGCTAATCTTTTAATAAATAAATCTTTTTTTTTGAAATTTCTAGTCATATAGAGGCTTTTATCAGCGGTTCTGATTGGCTTCTTCCAGTTTCCATAAGAAAATTTAAGATATTGTTTAGGATTATTTGGGACATTAAATTTTCTACCAAAAAATATAATTTTAGAAAATTTACTTAAAAATTTAGCTGGAATAATTTTATCTTTTCTCCAATAAATTTTTTTTTCTGGTGAGTAGTTCCAAGAGAAAATTGTGTACCTGGTAGTATCTTTTGAACACGCACCATAAAAATCTATCTTCAAGCTTTCTTTTTTTTTATCTTTTTGAATGATCTTAAATCCATTTTTTTTTAAATTTTTTAATATCAAATCAAATTTTTTATATAATTGATCTGACGTTGCACTAATTTCAACATCCCAATCCCACTTAATAAAATTATTTTCTCTAATTGCACCTAAAAGAATTCCTGTATTTAAGAAATAAATTAGTCCAGTCTTATCTAAAATACTGCAAATTTGTAAAAATTCTTTTTTTCTGATGGATAGCTCTTTTTTAGTTCTAATTCTAATTTTAGTATTCATTTTAAAGTAATTATAATTCTAATGATTATTAAATTATATTTCTTGTGATACCATAAAACATTGATATTAATAATATTCTAAACCAAAATAATTTGATTATTGGCAACGTGGCGGAATGGTTACGCAGAGGATTGCAAATCCTTGTATCCCGGTTCGATTCCGGGCGTTGCCTCCAATAAAATTCTTGTTTTAATGTCAAAAAAAAGTAAGTTGTGATTTTGATATTCCTCGGTAGCTCAGTTGGTAGAGCAGTTGACTGTTAATCAATTGGTCGCAGGTTCGAGTCCTGCCCGAGGAGCCAAAAATTTTTAAACAGCTTTATTAATAATATTATTTGTAAGCTGTAAAGATTTATTAAATTTTAACTTTTGATCTCCATTAAGTTCTGAATATAATTTTACTAAAAAATTATAATTAATATTTAAGTGACCCTCTTTTGATTTTTCTAAATTAACTACATATTCAGAAAAATCCTCAAAAAAATAATTAATAGGTACTTTCAAATAATTTGATAACTGAAGCAGTCTTATAGAACTTACTCCGTTAGTGCCTTTTTCATATTTTTGAATTTGTTGAAATGTTACGTTAATTGCTTTTGCTACTTTTGTTTGTGTTAAACCAAGTGCCAATCTTCTAAGCTTAAGCTTGTTGCCTAAATGCTTATTAAAATTATCTTCCATTAAGACCCCTCTTAATTTTATTAAACACTTATTGAACTAGTTTTTGATACTCACTGCAACAATAATTTTATTTTTTTTTGTTAAAAAACACTAATTATAGAAAAATATGTCAAGCATTACTTAAGGCTAAAATGAAGAAATTTTTCTTGAAATTCAAAATGTCTATAGTATCTGACTTAAAAAAAGTTTAGTTCTATCACTCTTTGGATTAGCAAAAAATTCCTTGGTATCTGCTTTTTCTACTATCTTACCCTCATCCATAAAGATCATACTATCTGCAACTTCTTTAGCAAAACCCATTTCATGAGTAACTACTATCATTGTCATTCCTTGTTTTGCTAAATTTACCATAACATCAAGTACCTCTTTAATCATTTCTGGATCCAAGGCAGATGTAGGTTCATCAAAAAGCATTATTTTTGGCTCCATGCAGAGGGCACGAGCTATAGCAACTCTTTGTTGTTGACCTCCTGAAAGTTGTCCTGGATATTTGTAAGCTTGATCTAATATTTGAACTCTTTCTAAATGTTTAAGTGCTAACTCCTCAGCATCTTTCTTTGGCATTTTCTTAACCCATATTGGTGCCAATGTGCAATTATCTAAAATCGACAAATGTGGAAATAAATTAAATTGTTGAAATACCATTCCAACTTCGGCTCTAATTTGTTCTATATTTTTTGTATCTTCAGTTAATGTTATTCCGTCAACAATTATATCGCCTTCTTGATGCTCTTCTAGTCTATTAATACATCTTATCAAAGTAGACTTACCTGAGCCTGAAGGCCCGCACACAACAATTTTTTCTTTAGGTTTAACCTCTAAATTAATTCCTTTTAAAACTTGAAAATCTCCAAACCATTTATTCATATTGTTAATTTGAATTATATTTTCTGACATAATTTTTTATCTATCTGTTTTATATTTTTGCTCCAAGTTATAACTATATTTACTCATTGCATAACAAATAATCCAGAAAATTATTGCAGCAAATACATAGCCTTCCATAGCAAATCCTAACCATTCTGGATTAGTTTTAGCTAAATTTAACATTCCTACTATTTCCAAAAGTCCAACAACAAAAATTAATGGTGTGTCTTTCACTAAAGCCAAAAACGTATTCGCTATACCTGGAATAACAAGTTTTAAAGCTTGAGGTAAAATTACAAATATATGCATTTTCCAATATCCCATTCCTAATGATTTTGCAGCTTCATATTGACCCCTAGGAAGAGCTTGTAAGCCTCCTCTTATAACTTCAGCAACATATGCTGCTTCAAATAATGAAATAGCTATTATACATCTTACTAACTTATCTATAAAAAAATCTGCAGGCAAAAACATTGGAAACATAACAGCAGACATGAATAGAACTGTAATTAAAGGAACTCCTCTCCAAAATTCTATAAAACCTATTGAAATATATCTTATAAGAGGAAACCCTGACCTTCTCCCTAAAGCAAAAGCCATCCCAATTGGAAAACAAAATATTAAACAAAAGAATGAAATTATAAAAGTAAGAGATAAACCTCCCCAAGCACCGGTCTCTACCCAATTTAAGCCCTCTAATTTACCTAACTCAATATATTCTTCAAAAAAAAGAAAATATTTTAATAAAATATAAAGCGCAAAAGGAACTATTAGGAAATAATAAAATTTAAATTTACTTGGGATAAAAAATCCAACAATAATTGATAAAATTGCAGCAATTATTCCATAAGAAAAATCAAAGAATACTGGACCACCAGAAATAAAGAAAAATATAAACAAGAAAGCGATAAAAGGATAAATTACAACATAATAAAGTGTTAAGTATTTCTTAAATTTATCCGTTGCAAAATATCCAACAGAGCCTAATAAAGCTAATGCTATGAATGAAAGATTTATTCTCCATTGTTCAGCATTTGGATACATTCCATACATAAACCTTCTCATCCAGACTTTTATATAAGTCCAACAAGCACCCGTTCCTGAACATACATCTTTACTATCTCCAGCAAAGCTTGCATCTACAACAAACCAACTTAATATTGGTGGAATGGATTTAATAATTATAAAAATTATTAATAAAGACAAAATAGCATTAAAATTATTTGTATTTATATGTTTATTAATTAAGTCTAATTTCTTAATTCCACTAAATTCAATCCTAATAAAATAGAGACCAATAAAACCAATAATTAAAGGTAATAAGAAACTAATTAAATTTGGCAAGAAACTGGTTAAATTAATTCTAAAAAAAGAATTTAAAAATACATCTATTACACTGATAAAAAATAGAAAAGAACCAAGGTACAAAAATGTAAATAAATTTGATTTTTCAGGTTTTAAAAAATTAATTTTATTCATTATTTTTCCTGTATTGCTATTCTTTTATTGTACCAATTCATTAAGATTGAAATTGAAATACTTAAACTTAAATAAGTAAACATCGTTATAGAAACGATCTCAATTGCTTTACCAGTTTGCATTAGAGCTGTGCCTGCAAAAACCAAAACTAAATCTGGGTATGCTATAGCAGCGGCTAATGATGAATTCTTGGTAAGATTCAAATATTGATTAGTAGTTGGTGGAATTATAATCCTTAATGCTTGAGGCATTATCACAAGTTTTAAAACTTGATTAGGTGTAAGGCCAATAGATGCTGCAGCCTCTTTTTGTCCTTTATTAACACCTTCAATTCCAGCTCTTACACATTCAGCAATGAAAGTTGCTGTATACAAAGATAAAGATAAAGTTAACGCAATTAACTCTGGAGGTAAACTTACTCCTCCTTCATAAACAAAAGATGTTGTTGCTAATTGTTTTAAAACTGGAATCTCAAATGATAATCTTACTCCACCTATTAAGAAACTTAAAAGAGGTAAAATAAATATTAATCCTATTGAGATCAAAAATACCGGTATTTGTTTCCCTTGATTTTCTTGAACTCTTCTAGCATGAATACGAATAAAAATTATTGCAATTATTGCTGCAACTACTGAATAAAAGAAAACGCTAAAATTTTGCCAAATAAAAGCTGGAATATATAAACCTTTAATAGTTAAGAAAAAAACACTAAAAATTGCTTCTGCATCTTGAGGAAGCGGTAAAGCTCTTAATGCAGCAAAATACCAAAAAAATATTTGAAGTAGTAATGGAATGTTTCTAAAAAATTCAACATAAAAGGCCGCGAATTTATTTATTAGATAATTAGGAGATAACCTTGCTACACCAACTATTACACCAAGAATAGTTGCAATTATAATTCCAATAACTGAAACTAGAATTGTATTTAATAATCCAACTAAATAAGCTCTAAAATAAGAGTGAGATCCATCATATTCAATTAAAGAGAATTGAACATCAAATGAGGATTCTTGTGATAAAAAACCATAACCAAAATCAATTCCTCTATTTTCCATGTTAATCTGAGCATTGTAAGTAAAAAAACCAAAAACTAATACGACAGCAGTAACTGTGATTAATTGTGGAACAATATCTTTAAGTTTAAAATTCACGATGGAAATAATATAGAAGCTTATAAAAAAAAGGGCTAGAAAAATCTAGCCCTTTTTAATCATTTAAATATGCAATTATCTTGCAGGTGGCACGTAAAGAATTCCACCCTTAGTCCATAATTCATTTGGACCTCTATCAGGCAAAATTCCAGTATCAGCTATATTTCTTTTATAGCTTTCACCATAATTACCAACTTGCTTAATAATTCTTAAACTCCAGTCGTTATCCAGACCAAAAGCAGCACCTAATTCACCTTCTGCTCCAACTAATCTTTTGATAGCTGGGTTATCAGAAGTTTTCATCATATCTGCATTTGCTGATGTAATACCGTATTCTTCTGCTTCAATCATAGTATTTAATGACCATCTTACGATATCCTCCCACACTGAATCACCTTGTCTCACAACAGGACCTAATGGCTCCTTCGAAACAGTTTCAGGTAACACAATGTGTTCATCTGGATTAGACATTTTTGTTCTCTGTGCAGCAAGACCAGATTTATCAGTAGTGTAAGTATCACATCTACCTGCATCATAAGCAGCTACAACTTCATCAGCTTTTTCGAAAGCAACTGGTTCATATTTGATCCCTTTAGAATTAAAGAAGTCTCTCATATTTAACTCAGTTGTTGTACCAATGTTAGTACAAGCTGAGATACCATCTTTGAATTGGCTAGTTGAAGTAATACCTGAACTTTTTCTTACCATAAAACCTTGTCCATCGTAAAAGTTTACACCTACGAAAGTAAGTCCGATATCAGCATCTCTAGAAAGAGTCCAAGTTGTGTTTCTAGATAAGATATCAATCTCACCAGAAGTTAAAGCTGTAAATCTCTCTTTAGCACTCAGTGGTGTAAACTTAACTTTGTTTGCATCACCTAATACTGCAGCAGCTACCGCTCTACATACATCAACGTCAATTCCAGTCCAATTTCCTGCAGCATCAGCGTTAGAAAATCCTGGAAGACCTTGAGATACTCCACATCTTACAAAACCCTTTTTTTGAGTGTTTTTAAGTGTCTTAGATTTTTTAGCAGCCATAGTCTCTGTTGTAAAAGTAAACAACACAGCAACCATTGCTACTAAAGAAGTTAATTGTTTTAAGTATTTAAACATTATTCTTCCTTTTAGTTATTATTATTTGTTAACAAATAATTCAAAAATTAATTTGAATATTCATAATTTAAGCATGTAAGAAAATAGTCTTCAAGAAAAATTAATTTGCTAAACTAATATTTTCAAATTCTCGTCAAGTAAAATTTATATTGAAAAAAGGTGAATTTTGGCGCGCCCTGGAGGATTCGAACCTCCGACCCTCGGTTTAGAAAACCGATGCTCTATCCAGCTGAGCTAAGGGCGCAGATTTTTTGTATACATATACAATAAATCACTAATCTTTAAAAAGAAATTTTTTAATAATTATAAGAATTGTCAACAATTCAATTCTGCCGATAATCATAAATAAAATTAAAGAATATTTAATGAAATAATTAAGATTATAAAAATCAAATTCAGACAAACCATAAGATTTTGAGTTTACAGTATTCATTATTGTCAATATTGACAGTTTAAAAGCACTTTCAAAATCTATTGAAGCTAAACTCAGTAAGATAGTTAAAATAAAAAGGGATAATACAAATATAATTATTGTTAAAAAATATTTATTAATTTCTTCAAAATCAAAATTGATTTTAGTGAATAATAATTTATTCATAAAAACATTTTTTGGTCTACTAAAAGATAAAATTTGATTTATTGAATATTTAAATAATGAATAAATCTTTAAGAACCTTAGGCCAGAACTTGTTGAAAAAAAAGATCCTCCAATTATTACTAAAATTAAATAAACTATGTTTAAATTCGATTGCTCATGATTCAATGAAAAACCAATATTTGACATACTACTTGATACAGAAAGAAGATTTTTTAAAAAATCACTGTTAAATGAAAAAAATAATAAAAAAATTGCAATTACAGCTAGATAATAAAATATTAAATGAAGATCTTCATAAAAAAAATTAATACTTTTTTTTTTTACAAAAATTAAATTATAAGTAAAAAAAATACTAAAATAAGAAAATAGTAACAATAAAGAGAAAATAAATATTTGCGTATTGTTTTTAAGAATATTTGAGAGTTCATTACTTGGTAAAAAACCACCAGATGAAATTATTGTAAAAGCTAAATTTAAAGAATTAAAACTTCTTATTGATATCAAATTTAAAATTACAAAAATAAATAAAGTTAAACCAGAATAAAGAAGTAAAATTTTTGTTGATTGTTTAAATATTTCAGAAGTATTAAAGGATATATAATTAGTTAATGATTTCTTAAAACTTTCATCATAAATATCAATTAAGTATATTATAGAAAATAAAAAATATAACCCACCAATCCACTGTATTGAAGATCTCCATAATATTAAACTTTGATCTATATGTTTAATGTTTTCAAATGTTGTAAAACCTGTAGAAGTAAATCCTGAAACTGCTTCAAAGAAAGAATCTAAAAAAGTCAGGTTATAGATACTAAAATAAAAAGGTAAACAAAGTATTAGTGGTATCACTAAATAACCAAAAAAAACTGTTAAAATTTTGTCAAAAATAGAAATTTTATTTTTTTTGGATTCAAATTTATAAAATACTAAAGCAATCAGTAAAGATGAAAATAAACTAATATAATAAGTATTTAAATTTAGATAAAAATTTAGATAATAAGAATAAACTACATTCAAAAAAGATAGAATAGCGATTATAACAAAAAAAAAACTTAAATATCTAATTCGAAGATTAATCATTAAAATTATTAACTTAGTCTAAAGATATTTTCTACTGTTGGTATAGAATCATTTTTAGCGATAAACACTACAGTATCATTTTTTTGAAATATAAAATCTGATCTTGGTATGATAACTTTTTTATCTCTTAATATAGCACCAATTCTAATTTCCTCTGGTAAATTCGCATTTTTTATTTCTTTGTTAATTAATTCAGAACTTTCAATAATCTCAGCCTCAATGACTTCATATTCACCATTAGATATAGTATAAGCATTTTCAATTGAGCCCTTATGAATGTGTTTCAAAATACTTGATACCGTATTCATCCTTGGATCAATGATATCATCAATCTTAAGTGATGATTGAAGAAGTGAATAATTAGGTTTATTAATTAATGCCATTGTTCTTTTATCCTCGATATCTTTTTGATCTTTTGCAAATTTTTCAACTAATACACTTACCATTAAGTTATCCTCATCATCGTTAGTTAAAGCTAAAACAGTTTCTGCCTCACCTAAATTAGCCTCCTCTAAAGACTCTTCATCAAGGCCATCACCATTAATAATAATTGTATTATTTAAATTATTAGCCAAGAATTCAGCTCTATCTTTATTTTTTTCGACTATTTTTACTCTTACAGAGTCTACACTCTCTTCAAGATTTTTTGCTAAATTAAATCCTATGTTGCCTCCTCCTATAATTAATATTTTTTTTGAAATTTTTTCTTCATGACCAAAAGCATTAAGAGTTTCTTGCATTTGTGAAGAGTTAATTATTACATAAATTTTATCATCACACTTAATTTCATCAGTTTTTTTCGGAATAAATGTCTTATCTTTTCTAACAATTGCGATAATATTTGCGTCTAATTGAGGAAATTTTTTAGTTAATTCATTGAGTTTAAGATCAATCAATTTACAATTATCTTTAATTAAAATCTCAAGCAGCCTGATGTTATTTTCAGAAAAAGGGACACTGTCAAGTGCTCCTGGGGCCTCAAGTTTTCTTTGAATTGATTTTGCTATTTCAATTTCTGGAGAAATAATCACGTCTATAGGCAAATTTTCCTTATTATAAACTCTAGTAAATTTTGGATTTAAATAATCCTGAGAACGAATTCTAGCTATTTTTTTTTGGATATTAAATATTGAATAAGCAATTTGACAAATTAACATATTAATTTCATCATTTCTTGTAACAGCAATAATCATGTCAGCATCAGCTGCATTAGCTTTCTCAAGAATTGATGGATAAGTGCCTTTTCCTACAATTGCTTTAATATCCAGACTATCATTAATTTTTTGGATATCTTCACTTGATTGATCAATTATAGTTATAGAGTGACCTTGTTCACTTAATAATTTTGCTATTGTGAACCCAACTCTCCCAGCACCACAGATAATTATATTCATCTAATTGAATTCTTTAATCCCTAATACTTTTAATTTTCTATGAAGTGCACTTCTTTCCATACCAACAAAATTAGCTGTTTTGGAAATGTTGCCATTAAATTTTTTTAATTGTACTGTTAGATATTCTTTTTCAAACTTTTCTCTTGCCTCTTTTAATGGAACAGACAAGCTATTTTCGGTAATCTTATCTTGAAAATTGTCAGTTTTTAGAGATTCTTTGATTATATTCGATATTTTGTCTTTATTTTCTGGCTGCAAGATTGCAATCCTTTCAATAAGATTTCTTAATTCTCTAACATTTCCTTTCCAATTATGATTAAGTATATAGCTATCATTTTCATCAATTTCTAAAGTTTTAATATTATAATTTTCAGATATTTTTTTGGAAAAATATTTTATCAATAAAGGTATATCGGAAATTCTATCATTTAATGCATCTAAATGTATCTCAAAAACACTTATTCTATGATAAAGATCTTCTCTAAAGTTACCCAACTGAATTTCAGTTTTTAAATCTTTATTAGAAGAGCAAATTAATCTTACATTTACTTTAATATCACCAGAACCATTAATTCTTTTGAACTTTTGGTCAATCAAAACTCTTAAAATTTTTGATTGAATATCTAAAGGTATTTCTGAAATATGATCAATTAAAAGTGTACCATTATTTGCTTTTTCAAGAGCTCCATAAGAAATTGATCCATCATCTTTTTCTTCACCAAATAATTCTAATTCATATTTATTGTTATCTAATAGAGCACCATTTAAAATTATAAATGGTTTATTATTTCTTTTTGATTTTTTATGAATTTTTCTTGCTATAAGTTCTTTGCCAGATCCAGATGGTCCTGTAATAAATATTCTACTCTCCGTCACTGAAATTTTATCTATTTGATCTCTTATAGATGATATATTCTTACTATCACCAATTAAATCATAAGATGAAAAAAGTTTGTTTTCATATTCTTTGTTTTGATTTTTTAAGCTAAGATTTTCAACTGCTCTAGATACAAAATTTAATAACCTTGTTTGATCAAAAGGTTTTTCTATAAATTCAAATGCACCATGTTTTAAAGATTTTATTGCCATTTCAATATTTGCATGTCCTGAAATCATTATAACCGGTACATCTTTATTTTTTGACTTAATGTGAGAGAGTAATTCAATTCCATCATTATCATTTTTATCTAATTTTACATCGAGAATTGCAACGTCTGGAATTTTCCTATCTATTTCATTTAAGGCTTGTTTAAAATTTGCTGCAAGTCTGGTTTTATATCCAGCATCTAAAATTAATTCATTTAGAATATTTCTAATATCTGAATTATCGTCAACTATTAATATTTCTGCTTTCATCTAAATCAAAATAAATATTTACTTTTGCGCCATCATTTATTGGTATAAATTCAATTTTTCCATTATGGTCATTTATAATTTTATTAACAATTGATAAACCTAAGCCAGTTCCATTTTTTTTTGTTGTAAAATATGGGTTTACAATATCTTTTATATTTTTAGTAAATGTGTCAAAACCTATACCATTATCTATTATATTGATATTTATATTGTCATCAAACTTATTAATTTCAATATTTATTTTCTTAGGAAAATTTGAATTATTTTCACTTTTTTGATGAATACTCTCTATTGAATTCTTTATCAGGTTCAAGAATACTCTACTTAATTGTTCTTTATCACTCTTAAAAATTATTTTTTCTTCGTTAAAATTCAATTTTATATTAATCGTTTCATCAAGTTTTTGTAAAAGTTTAATATTTTCATTCATCAATTTAATTAAATCATTATTTTTAAAGATAGGTTTCGGCATTCTAGCAAAGTCTGAAAATTCGTTCACCAGGCTACCAATTTGTTTAATTTGATTATTTATTATATTTAAATTTTCTTTATAACTATTTTTATCATTATCAGAAATTTGATCAGAATATTTATTTTTTAATCTATCTATTGTTAATTGAATTGGTGTTAAAGGATTTTTAATTTCATGAGCAAGTTTTCTTGCTAGACTGCCCCAAGCCTCATGTCTTTCGTTGATAATTAATTTTTCTTGTTGATTTTTTAATTTATTAATCATTGAATTAAAATTTTTATTCAAAGTTTCAAGATCTTTATCTGTTTTAATTTCAGGGACCTTGGCACTTAAATCACCATCTCCAATTGCATTTGATGCATAAATCAAATTATTTATTGATCTAAAGAATCTTGAAGAAAAACGTATCGCAATTGTAATTGAAATAAATAAAAGTAATGTAACTAC
This sequence comes from uncultured Pelagibacteraceae bacterium, assembly GCA_902592285.1. Taxonomy (GTDB): domain Bacteria; phylum Pseudomonadota; class Alphaproteobacteria; order Pelagibacterales; family Pelagibacteraceae; genus Pelagibacter. Next base: position 33,216 of record CACJED010000005.1, read on the forward strand.
GATTAAATAAATTATTGCAAATGAAATCTTTATTCCTGAACTTTTCTCTTCTACTGTGTAATAAAAATTTATTGCCTCTTGAGACACATTCAAATAGTTTGAAATCTTAGGATCAAGATATTTTACTATGTATAAAAATCTATTTTCAAATGCCTGAAGTCTCATTATAGCAGCAGATATATTTTCTGGTGCGTTAAGAATTTTTAAAGGTCGATCATCTTCTAGAACTAATTTTATTGCTTTATCTAATGGTGGATTATATTTTGAAATATCATCTAAATTTGTAAATAATAGTTTTTTATTATTATCAATAATATGAATTTCATCTATTTTTCTTATAAGTTTTTGAGTATTTAAAAATCTTTTATACTCACTCTCATTATCGTTTAAAAACTTCGCACTTTTATTCGTATCAAATGCAATTAATATAATTTCAGATTTAACTTTATCTTGGACTTCAGCCACATAATTCTTTGCTAGCTCATAAGAGTTATTAACAACAGTAGTAACTTTTCTGTCAAAATATTTTTCCAATGCAAAAGAAAATAAAAAAAGTGAAAAAATAGAAATTAAAACTGATGGAATAAGAGTAAATAATGAAAAATAAGTAATATATTTTTTATTTGATGTAATTCCATCACGATCAATATCAGATTTAATTGATCTCTTTATTTCTAAAAAAACTAAAATAAAAAGTAAAATTATAAGAACTATATTGCCAATCAATAAGTATTGAAGATTTGACTGATTTAATTGAATAAAACTTTTATCAATAAAGGTTAAAAAAGTGAAAAAACCCGCAAAAAGTGTAATTATAAATAATATAATAATAGTTAAATTTTTTTTCAAAAATTCTGTCATTATTTAAGTATAAATATATTAGTTCATATATATATATTTAAAAATGAACAACTTTTTTGTAATACTAGCAGCCGGAAAAAGTAAGCGATTTAATAAAAAAATAGCTAAACAATTCTATAATTATAGGAATAAGGAGATTATTGATCACTCAATAGATAAGTCTTTAAATTCTAAGCTTTTTAAAAAGGTAATAATTGTCACCAATAATCTTAATTATTTTAAAAAAAAAGAATATCCCTCGATAATTAAGGTAATTAAAGGTGGAAAAGAACGATCTGACTCATCTTTAAACGCTTTAAAATATCTAAAAAAATACAAACCAAAAAACGTATTTATCCATGATGCTGCCAGACCCAATTTTTCAATAAAATTACTTAAAAATATTTTAAAAAATTTAAAAAGAAATAAAGCTGTTGTTCCCATTATTAAATCAAAGGACTCGATAAAATATAAGGTTAAAAATCAAATTTTTAATCTTAATAGAAAAAATTCTCTTTTGACCCAAACTCCACAAGCTTTTAGATTTAAAGAATTATATAATCTAGCAATAAATCACAAAAATAAAGTAAGCGATGAAGCTACAATTTTTATTAATAATAACATTAAAGTAAAATTTATACCTGGAGAAAATAAAAATAATAAAATTACTTATTTAAATGATGTTGAATTTTCCAAAACTTATTTTGGTATAGGTTTTGATATCCATAAGCTAATAAAACATAAAAAACTTTATTTAGGTGGAGTTAAAATTCCTTTTCATTCTGGGCTAAAAGGACATTCAGATGGTGATGTTATTTTACATGCAATAATTGATGCAATCCTAGGAGCAACAAGAAAAAAAGATATTGGTACTTATTTTCCAAATAAAAAGAAATTTAAAGATATAAGATCTCCAAAAATGTTAAAACCAATTATAAACAATCTTTATAAATCTAATTTTTCAATAAATAATCTTGATATAAATTTAATTTGCGAACAACCTAAAGTTTCAAAATACCGAGACAAAATTATCAATTCAATATCGAAACTGACAACTTTAAGTAAAGATCAAATAAATTTGAAAGGTAAAACAGTAGAAAAATTAGGTTTAATAGGAAAAGAAAAAGCGATTGCTTGTGAAGTAATAATTTCAATTACAAAATATGATTAAAACTTTAAATATGTTATTTGTCACAATGTTTGGTTTAGGAAAAATGCCAAAAATACCTGGAACTTCAGGATCACTAGCTACAATAATTATACTTTATATTTTTTTCCATATAATAAATTTGTCTTCAAAATCAATATTAATAATTTTAATTCTGATTTTTATTTTTTCATTTTTAGCTGTTGCTATTTATATCAGACATAATGAAAACAAAGACCCAAAAGAGATAATTATCGATGAATTCATTGGTCAATCTATACCAATTTATCTTTATGAAATTTCACATGGGACAGAAAAATCATCTGATGAAGCTATAATTTTTTACGGTCTTTGTTTTATATTATTTAGATTTTTTGATATCGCAAAACCATTTCCAGTCAGTTATTTTGATAAGAATTTCAAAAATAGTTTTGGAGTAATTATGGATGATGTCTGCGCTGGTTTTTATGTTGTTTTATCTCTTATTTGTTTTATGGTTTTAAGTAATTATTTTATCTGATGAAATCATTAATAAGAATATTAATTAAAAAAAAACTTAAAATTTCATTTGCTGAGTCATGCACTGGAGGATTACTGGCTAGCACTATTACTTCAATTAGTGGTGCATCAAAAGTATTTAATTTAGGTCTTATTACTTATTCTAATCAAGCAAAAAATAAAGTTTTAAAAGTGAATAAAAATATTCTAAAAAAATATGGTGCCGTAAGCCATGAATGCTGTTCCGCAATGGTAAAAAATTTATCAAAAATATCTAAAGCTAGTATAAATGTATCAATAACTGGTATAGCAGGACCAAAAGGAGGGACTAAACAAAAGCCAGTGGGTTTAGTTTATATTGGTGTTAAAAAAGGTAATAAAATTGAGATAACTAGGTGTTTATTTAAAAGTAAGAAAAGATCGTCTATTCAAAGAGCTACTGTTAAAAAAGCTTTAAGTTTAATTCTGAGAATTTCTAAATAATTCCTCAGCTCTTTTTTGAAAAGCATCAGCAATTTTCTCTAATCCGAACTGAAAAGAAACAACCATTAAAGAATTTAAAAATTTATTTTTTATTTCAAAATCAATATCAAAAGTAACTTCTGTCATTCCATTCTTTTTATCAGAAAATATCCAATTGTTTGAAAGATGATTTAAAGGTCCATCTATATTCTTTACAAATATAGAGTCTTTCTTTTGATTAAAAACTACATCACTTTTGTAGGTATCTTTAAATGGTCCTTTACCAATTGTTAAATCTGCAATTATTTTTTTTAAATCACCTTCATCTTTATTTTCATAAATTTTTGCATCAAAACAAAAAGGAACAAATTCAGGATATTTTTCTATGTCTAAAACTAAATCAATTAAATCTTTTTTTTACACTCAATTAATCGCTTAACTGAAGCTTTTGGCATTAATAAAAGTTATTTCTATTTTGTTGGAGTTTGGCAAAATCTTCATCTGCATGATATGAGGATCTTGTTAAAGGAGATGATGAAACTAATAAAAATCCTTTTGCTTTTGCAATTGTTCCGAGTTCATTGAATTCTTGTGGAGTATAATATCTTTCTAAAGGGAAATGTTTAACAGATGGCTGGAGATACTGACCTATAGTTAAAAAATCGACATCAGCAGCTACAAGATCATCCATTACTTGAAGTATTTCATCTTTACTTTCACCTAAACCAACCATTATTCCAGATTTAGTGAAAACTTTTTTGTTAATTTTTTTTGCATTCTTTAAAAGTTCTAATGAAGCAAAGTATCTAGACCCCGGTCTTACTTTTAAGTATAAACTTGGCACTGTTTCAATGTTATGATTGAAAACATCAGGGTTCGCCTCTAAAACTTTTTTATAAGCATCACCTTTCCTTAAAAAATCTGGAGTTAAAACTTCAATAGTAGTATTTTCATTTATTTTTCTAATTTGATTAATTACTAATGAAAAGTGATTTGATCCTCCATCTTCTAAATCGTCTCTATCTACTGAAGTAATTACTACATGTTTTAAATTTAATTTTTTAACTGCTTGTGCAATCTTAAGGGGTTCAAATTCATCAAGCTTGCTAGGTTTGCCTGTCTTAACATCACAGAAAGCACATGCTCTTGTACAAGTATCTCCCATTATCATAAATGTTGCATGTCTTTTACTCCAGCATTCTGTGATATTGGGACAATTTGCTTCCTGACAAACTGTTACAAGATTATTTTTATTTACAATAGTTTTTGTTAAAAAAAATTCTTTACTATTCGAAAGCTTAGATCTTATCCAATCTGGTTTTTTTTTAATTGGATTGATTGGATTTTTAACCTTTTCTGGATGTCGTGGTCTAATTTTTTGTGCCATTATTTTGAATTATATAAATTTTTTCACTTTTTTTTCCAAATAGAAATCTCTCTCTAATTAATGTTTCTACATAATCAAGGTCAAGATTGTCACTTAGTAAAGAATTTTTAAAATCTAGTTCATCAATTTTGCCTAATAAATTAGCTTCCTTAGCTTTAAGCTCCCACAAAATTTCTTTTTTTTCTAAGTATGAAACTAACCCTCTTTCACCAGACATTAAATTAAAAAAAAAATACAAAATTAAAAAAGTAGAAACTAATAAAAAATAGTTTTTTTTTAATTCTTTCAGCATTAATGAATTTTATTCATTATTGCTTTTTTTCCAAGATCTTCTTCGATACGAATTAGTTGATTATATTTGGATACTCTCTCTGATCTTGCTAAAGAACCAGCTTTAATCTGATTTGAATTGGTGCCTACAGCTAAATCAGCAATAAATGTGTCTTCACTATCCCCTGATCTATGAGAAATAATTGTCTTAAACCCTATTGTTTGAGCAAATCGAATTACATCAATAGTTTCTGAAACTGTTCCTATTTGATTTAACTTAATCAGGATAGCATTAGAGGATATGTTTAAAAATCCTTTTTTTAGTCTTTCTAAATTTGTTACGTATAAATCATCACCTACAATTTGTACTTTTTTTATCGATCTCATTAGCTTATTCCATGCTAACCAGTCATTTTCAGCGAAAGGATCTTCAATTGATTTTATCTTATATTTTTTAATAATCTTTTTATATTCTAAAATTGATTTGTCTACTGAGGAAAACTTCTTAGAATGAATTGAGTATTTATTTTTCTTAAATAGTTCATTTGCTGCCACATCTAAACATATTGAAACATCCTTTCCATTTACAAACCCTGATTTTTTAATTGCTTTTACAATCAAATCTAATGCCTGATTATTGCTATTAATCATTGGTGCAAATCCTCCTTCATCACCAACAGAAGTTGAAAGTCTTTTATTTTTTAATAATCGACTTAAATTTTTTATAACAACAAAACAAATTCTCATTGCATCTGAAAAATTTTTAGCTTTATCAGGTCTAATCATGAATTCCTGAATTCTTAAACCGTTATTAGCATGAGCGCCTCCATTAATGATATTCATTAAAGGGTAAGGTATTTTAAAATTTTTTTTGACCAAAAAACTTTTGTATAAAGGTATTTTTCTTAACCTAGCAGACAATTTTTTTACTGCCATCGAGACAGCTAAAATAGCATTAGCTCCTAATTTAGATTTATGTTTTGTACCATCTAAATTAATCATAAGTGTGTCTATTCTTTCTTGATTATGAACACTATAACCTTTTAATCTTTTTGAAATTTTGGAATTAACTAAATTTACAGCGTTTAAAACACTTTTTCCAAGATACTTTTTATTATTCTTATCTCTTTTTTCATAAGCTTCATAAGTTCCTGTTGAAGCTCCAGAAGGACAAATTGCAGAAGCACTTAAAGATGATGTATAAACCTCAGCTTCAACTGTCGGATTTCCTCTGCTATCAAAAACTTGACGTGCTTTAACTTTGATTATTTTACTCACTTATTTTTTATAAGGTTATCTATTTCACTTAGTTGTTTTAATAAATTCTCTAACTTATTTAATGGAACCATATTCGGACCATCAGAGGGAGCATTATCAGGGTCTTGATGAGTTTCAATAAATACTCCAGCAACACCTACAGCTACAGCTGCCCTAGATAAATATTCTACAAATTCTCTTTGACCACCCGAAGAGTCACCTTGACCTCCAGGTTGTTGTACTGAATGAGTAGCATCAAAAATAACTGGGTAACCATTCTTTGCCATGATTGGTAAAGACCTCATATCAGATACCAAAGTATTATATCCAAAACTTGCTCCTCTTTCAGTCACTAAAATATTTTTGTTTCCAGAGTCAGAAATTTTTTTAGTAACATTAACCATATCCCATGGTGCTAAAAACTGTCCTTTTTTAACATTAATAACTTTATTTGTTTTCGCAGCAGCTATTAAAAGGTCTGTTTGTCTACACAAGAACGCAGGTATTTGTAAAATATCAACATGATCAGCTACTACAGCACATTGTTCTTCATTATGAATATCGGTTAGAATTGGAATATTTAATTCTTTTTTTATTTTATCAAAAACTGGCAATGAAGCTTCAAGTCCAGCACCTCTCTTTCCTTTCAAACTTGTTCTATTCGCTTTATCAAAAGAAGTTTTATATATAAAACCAAGACCAAATTTCTTTGTAATTTCATGGATTTTACCAGCCATATCTAATGCATGTTGAGCTGTTTCAAGCTGGCAAGGACCTGCAATAATACAAATTTTATTATCGTTTGAAATTTCTATATTTCCGCAATTTACTTTGATGCTACTCATTTATGATTTTTTGCTGCTTTGATAAAAGAAGAGAATAAAGGATGAGGCGACAAAGGTCTAGATTTAAATTCTGGATGGAACTGAACACCTATAAACCAAGGATGATTATTTAATTCTATAATCTCTGTTAGCTTATTATCTGGAGACAATCCTGAAAAAATCATACCTTTTTTTTCAAATTCTTCTTTAAAAGCTATATTCACCTCATATCTGTGTCTATGTCTTTCTTTGATTAATTTGGATTTATATATTTTTCTGATTAGTGAATTTTCTTTAAGTTTTGCGTCATAAGATCCTAATCTCATTGTTCCTCCAAGATCTTTATCTGTGCCTCTAATTTTTTTACCGTCTTTTGTCCATTCATTAATTAATCCAATAATAGATAAACCTTTTTTATCAAATTCACTCGAGGTTGCATTTTTAAGATTTAACATATTTCTGGCAAATTCAATAATTGCCATTTGCATTCCATAACATATACCTAAAAAGGGAATTTTATTTAATCGGGCATATTTAATTGACTCAATTTTACCATCTGTTCCTCTTTTACCAAAACCACCAGGTATTAAAATTCCTGATACATTTTTAAGTTTTTTCTTAATTTCATAAGGTTCTAATTTTTCAGAGTCTATCCTAATTAAATTAACTTTTATTTTATTCTCAATGCCACCATGTGTTAAGGCTTCATCTAAAGATTTATAAGCATCTTTTAATTCTACATATTTACCAATTATAGCTATATTAACTTGTTTTTTATTTTGTAATATTATTTTAGTAATTTTTTTCCATGGTTTTAAATTTACGGATTTTTTTGATTTTAATTTGAAATAATTTAAGACTTGAATATCTAACTTTTCATTGAAAAAACTCATCGGTGCTTCATAAATCGTTTTTACATCAACTGTTTCGATTACATTTTTTATATCAACATTGCAAAACAACGAAATTTTCTTCCTGTGCTCTAAAGGTATAGATCTTTCTGATCTACAAATTATTATATCGGGCTGTATACCAATGCTTCTTAATTCTTTAACTGAGTGTTGAGTTGGTTTTGTTTTTATTTCATCTGAGGCCTTTAAATATGGCACTAATGTTAAATGAATAAACAATGCATTTTTTTTTCCTACATCATTAGCAAATTGTCTAATTGCTTCTACAAACGGTAAGCTTTCAATATCTCCTACTATGCCACCAATTTCACAAATGATAAAATCTTCTTTAGATGAATCGTCTTTTATAAATTGTTTAATACGATCAGTTATATGAGGAATAACTTGAACAGTTTTGCCTAAATACTCTCCTTTTCTCTCTTTTTTAAGAACATCATTATAAATTTTTCCTGTTGTAATATTATCAGATTTTTTTGCTGATACGCCTGAAAATCTTTCATAATGCCCAAGATCTAAATCTGTTTCTGCACCATCATCTGTTACATAAACTTCACCATGTTGAAATGGACTCATGGTTCCTGGATCTACGTTTAAATATGGATCTAATTTTCTTAATCGAACTTTATAACCCCTAGATTGCAACAAATAAGCTAATGATGCAGATGAGAGACCTTTTCCTAATGAAGAAACCACGCCGCCAGTGACAAATATATATCGCGCCATGGAAGTATCTTATAGCGAATAAAAAATGAATTGAAAAGTATTAATTAATTATTATCTGGAATTTCTGGAGTATCTTCAATTTTTTCCTCTACAGTATCCAAAACTGAGTTAGTGGGAGTAAGCTCACCTCTAGATACAATGGTCAATGCGAGACTGCAAATTATGAATAATGTTGCTATTACAGCAGTCGCTTTTGTCATAAAATTTCCAGCAGTTTTTGAAAACATCAAATTTTCTTGAGATACACCAATACCTAATGCTCCTCCCTCAGATTTTTGCATTAAAACCAATAGAACAAGTACAATGGCAAAAACTATGTTCAATACTAATAAAATATTTTCCATGCGGACTAATTAAAGGTTTTTTTTATTATATCAATGAAATTATTTGAATTCTGAGAAGCACCACCAATTAAAAAACCATCTACATTGTTAATTTTTTTTAAAACATTAATATTTTTTGTGTTCACCGATCCTCCATATAAAACTTTTGCACCTTTAACTTTATTTTTAATAAATTTAACAATTTCTAAAATTTCTATTTCCTTAGGAATTAATCCACTTCCAATCGCCCATACCGGTTCATAAGCTATAATTAATTTATCTTTATTTCTAATCTTTTTTAATCCACTAATAATTTGACGAGATAATACTTTTTTAGTCATCTTTTTTCTTTTTTGAGACAAAGATTCACCAATGCAAAAAATTATATTTAAGCCAGATTTAATAGAACTTCTGATTTTTTTATTTATAGTAATATCATTTTCACCTAATTGTCGATTTTCAGAATGTCCGAGAATAACGTATTTAGCACCAACTGATTTTAACATACTAGAGTTAATTTGACCTGTATTAGCTCCATAATTTTCACTTTCATGACAATTTTGAGCACCTATTTGAATTGAAGTTGATTTAACTTTATCCTTAAGTGGGTCAATCAAAGTAGCTGGAGGACAATAAATTAATCTAAATTTTCTTTGCTTATTTTTTTTTACAAAAGAAATAACTTTATTTAATGAATTTAAAGTTCTTAAATTTCCGAACATTTTCCAATTTGCTACAAAATATATATATTTATTTGTCATAATTACTTTTTTAATCTATAGATTTGGTTTTACAGATCAATACAAAATAAAGTTTATATGAGTCTTAGAAAATATCTAAATAAAAACAAAATTGGTGGATTAATACTAATAATAGTAATTATAATTGCTTTTGGTTTTGGTGGTTTTGGTGGAGGATTTTTATCTAATAATCAAAATAATATTGTTAAAATAAACAAAATTAATATTACCACTCAAGATTTAATAAATTATATAAATCAAAGTGGAATTTCAGAAAAAGCAATTCAAGACAATTTAGATAATAATATCATTGAAGAACTTTTATCAGGTTTAGTTTCAACCACTTTATTAAACTTAGAAGTTGAAGATTTTTATATAAAGATTTCTGAAAATTCTTTATCAGAAAAAATTAAATCAAATAAAAACTTTATGGATGAAAATGGTACCTTTCAAAGATTAAAATATGAAAAATTTTTATTAGAAAATAACATTTCAGCTCCTTTATTTGAAAAAAGACTTGAAGATAGAGAGTTACAAAAAAAATTATTTGATTTTATTGGTGCTGGTACAGTATCGCCGCAATTTTTAGTTAAAAAACTTTTTGAAACTGAAAAAAAAAAATTAAACATCGATTTCATCAATTTAGATAGTTTTTATAAAGAAAAGAAAGATATTACAGAACAAGAAATGATTAATTTTATAAATGAAAATAGTGATCAATTAAAGGTTGATCACATGGATTTCAAATATGCTTTAATAAATCCCAAAATTATAATTGGTATTAATGATTTTAATCAAGAA